>JAQVBQ010000073.1 GCA_028690215.1 Bacteroidales bacterium
ATGTTCCATTTAGATTTGTCAACTTTTTTGCCGTTGAACTCGTCATGCCAGACAAGCTTCCATCCCGGTACTGATTGTGCAAGGCTGTAATTGCAGAAAGCAGTAAAGTATAATGATAGAAGTAAAATCAGATATTTTTTCATATTTCTGTAGTTTAATATCTCAAATATAACCATTGTATAAAAAACAATTGCTAAATTACAATAAAAAAAGAATCATGAAGTTACTATCTGTTAGATTCAGACTGTGTTTAATAGCAACAGTCACACTACTAGTCCAGCATGGCATTTTGATGTCGCAGGAAAACATTCAGTTCCGGACACCCCCGAAAGAGATAATGGAACTTGCAGATTATAAGCCTGCACCTCAGGTAAGCATTGATACGAGGTGTGAGTATATGCTGCTTTCATTCAAGGGAGCATATCAGACACTTGCAGATCTCAATCAGGAGGAGTTAAAGCTTGCGGGATTAAGAATCAATCCGAGGAACAACATGGCTACAGGTATGCGTTACGATAACAATTTAATGGTTCGGAAGGTGACTTGTGACCAAGGGGAGTGTGAGCCGGTTCAGGTGAAGGGTTTGCCTGAAAACCCGAGGATATCGGGCAAGACATACTCTCCGGATGAGACAATGGTGGCTTTTACCAATACCACTGATGACGATGTGGAGCTTTGGGTTGTGGATATAGCACAGGCACAGGCAAAGAGAGTCGCAACAGGTCTTAATGGATTTGTTGATTTTTCCTTTATCTGGATGAAAGATGGTAAATCATTGTTGATGTGGTCTTTGCCAAAAGAAAGACCGGCCTTGCTTGATCAGAAAAAGGACCTTCCCAAAGGGCCGAGTGTCTCTGTGGGAAAGGGATCACAATCGCAGACGAGAACATATCCAGATCTTCTGAAAAATGAACTCGATGCAGCTAATTTTGAAACCCTTGCTACTTCAGAACTGGTAATCGTTACACTTGACGGAGAGAAGAGACCTTTCCTTGGTAAGGGAATCTATGTGGGCAGCGAACTTTCACCCGATGGTAACTATATATTAGTTACAACTATAACTAAACCATACTCATACATAGTTCCTGCTGATATGTTCCCGATGAAGAGCTGTGTATATGACATGAACTCAAATCTGATCAAGGTGATTAATGAGAAGCCCCTTTTTGAAGGAAGGCCAAAGGGATCATCTTCAACATTTCCTGGAATGAGGCTAATGAACTGGAGAGCTGACAAACCAGCTTCTCTCTACTATGCAGTAGCACTTGACAGAGGTGATCAGTCAGTGAAAGTTGAATACAGAGACGAGGTATTTTCATGGGATGCTCCTTTTATCGGAGAGCCTGTATCACTCTTCAAGACAAGTCAGAGGTTTTCAAGAATTGCATGGGGAGACGACAATCGTGCTCTATTTATGGATTACTGGGTTGACACAAGAAGTGTCAGGACATTCCTCTTCAATCCTTCAAAACCCGGAGCTCAGCCGGTCAAGCTTTTTGACAGAAACAGACAGGATGTATATTCAGATCCCGGAAGTTTCCAGACTCGTAAGAATCAATTCGGCAAATATACACTTGCAATAGAGAATGATAATCTTTTCCTTATAGGAGACGGTTTTACCAAAGAGGGGCAGTTCCCGTTTGTGGATAAATATGACCTTAAAACACTAAAAACAAAGAGGTTGTACCAATCGCCATATACAGACAGGATGGAAAGACTCCGCGCATTTGTGGACTTTAAAAAAGGGGTCATATTGGTTAACATACAGTCGAAAAATGAGTATCCTAACTACTATCTAAGAAATCTTGACAAAAAGGATCCTAAAGCTCTCAAACAGCTTACCTTCTTCAAAAACCCGTTTGCATCCATAGCAAATGTTCATAAAGAGGTTATAAAGTACAAGAGAAAAGATGGCGTACAGCTGTCGGGAACATTGTACCTGCCGGCCGGTTATGATAAGAATTCGGGTGAGAAGCTCCCTCTTCTCATCTGGGCATATCCAGAGGAGTTCAAGGATGCCGGTTCGGCCGGTCAGAACAAGCTCAATCCGAATGAATTCACATTCCCTTATTACGGTTCATTCGTCTATTGGGTGACAAGAGGCTATGCCGTCCTGGACGATGCTTCGTTCCCGATTATAGGTGAAGGTGAGCAGGAGCCGAATGACACATTTATCGAGCAGCTTGTTGCTAATGCAGAGGCGGCAATTGATGCACTTGACGGACTAGGCTATGTAGACAGAAAGAGAGTTGCAGTCGGAGGACACTCATACGGTGCTTTTATGACAGCCAACCTTCTTACACATTCAAATCTTTTTGCCTGCGGTATAGCAAGAAGCGGTGCATACAACAGGACACTCACACCGTTCGGATTCCAGAGTGAGCAAAGGAACTACTGGGATGCACCGGATGTTTACAATAAGATGTCTCCGTTCATGTATGCCGATAAGATGAAAACGCCGTTACTCCTTGTACACGGAGATTCTGACGACAATATGGGAACCTTCACGGTTCAGTCGGAGAGATATTATCAAGCCCTGGCCGGGCTTGGAGCTCCGGTAAGGTTGGTGCTGCTTCCTAAAGAGAGCCACAGCTATGTAGCAAGGGAGAACATCCTTCATCTGTTATGGGAGCAGGATGAGTTCCTGGAAAAATATTGTAAAGGTAAAAAATAGAGGCAGACAACGATTATGAAAGGTATTAGCCGGTTAATGACGACATTTGTGATTCTCCTATTGGTTTCACAACAACTGTTTTCACAGAGACTCAGGATTGCCACCTACAATATACGTGTAGACGTGGCGGCTGACGCTAAAAAGGGAGACGGATGGGAACAGAGATGTCCAAAAATCTGTGATATTATAAAACTCCACGACTTCGAGTTATTCGGGCTTCAGGAGGCGAAATCACATCAACTAAAGGCTGTTCTCAGCCTGTTACCCGGCTATTCTGCTATCGGAGTCGCACGCGATGACGGCAAGGAGAGAGGAGAATACTCTCCGATTTTGTACAAAAACGAGAGATTCTCCTTACTTGACAACGGAACCTTCTGGCTTGCGCCGGACCCTTCGAAACCTGCCCTCGGGTGGGACGCTGCATGTATCAGGATATGCACATGGGGCAAGTTTAAAGATAAAAAGAGCGGCATTGTCTTCTGGATGTTCAACACCCACATGGATCATATCGGAGTTGTTGCCAGGATTGAAGGGGCAAGAGTTATTGTAAGCAAGATGAAAGAGATAACAAAATCCTCAGATAATGTCTTGATTTCCGGAGATTTTAATGTTGACCAGAGGTCTGAAGTGTATGAGTTCTTTAAAAATTCATGGAATCTTAAGGATTCATACGAAATCACTCCGTTCAGACTTGCATGGACAGGGACTATGAATGGCTTTAATCCCGATATGATTTCCGACAGCCGAATTGACCACATATTCGTAGGTCCTGGCTTTGAGGTAATGCGCTATGGAATCCTTACCGATTCATACAGGACATTGATAAGCGAAGAGGAACGAAAACAGCCGGACTTTCCGAAAGAGATGATGTTCAGAAAGAGTGTGGTCAGATTTCCCTCTGACCACTATCCGGTAATGATTGAAGTATCGACTGGGAAGTAAGTTTTAAAACCCTCTGCTCCGGTTTACAATTATCAATGCAGCAATGACTCCCGGAACCCATCCGGCAAGTGTCAGAAGAAAGACAATCAGCACGGAGCCGCAACCGTAGTCAACTACTGCCAGCGGTGGGAAAATAATACATAGAAGGACTCTCAGAAGTGACATTCTCTCTTATTGTTTCTTAAGGAGCATTATAAATTCAGGTATCCGTCTTTTTGTACTTTCCAGGTCAAAAAGAGTATAGTTACCACACTCCTCAGCCCTGGCACCCGGTACTTCGTCAATTGAAAGCATGGATTCGAGAGCCATTACCATAATGTCCCGCATTTCATTCTCCGCAAACTTTGTATATGTGAGTATATAAAAGCCGGTCAGGCAACCCATAGGTCCCACATAGACAATCTCACTCTGAATGGTGGACATTGTCCTCAGGTAATGTGCAAGCCAATGCTCCATTGTGTGCGACATCTGCGGTGTTATTGCCTCCCTGTATGCGAGAGTTGGCTTGACAAGACGGATGTCATAGGTGTATACGCTTCTCTTCTCATCTGCATCTCTGAGATATACCCCCGGTTCAAGAACAAGGTGGTTGACTTTAAACGAAGTTGGTGTCTCCATGATATTTTTTTGTAAAATTAAAAAAGAGTTTCCATTTTTGCACAAATATATCAGATAACCCCAAATGACATTAACCCACAATACTATGCTTATGTCCATGCATATGATGCAGATTAACGCTGCAGAGGGTGTTGGTATATAAGCTGATATAAAGAATCCAATATTTCCATCCTCTGCTAAATGCAGGGGTTTTTTTTTGTATTTATGAAAGATATAAGACACATAATAAAAGAGAGAATCCTCATACTTGACGGGGCAATGGGGACAATGCTCCAAAAAAACGGATTTGGGGAGAAGGAGTTCAGAGGGGAGCTTTTTAAGGATCATGCCGGGGAGCTCAGGGGCAATCTCGACCTGTTATCCCTGACTCAGCCAAAGGCTATTGAGGAGATTCACAGAAGCTATCTTGAAGCGGGAGCAGACATTATAGAGACAAACACATTCTCTTCTACCACGATTGCTATGGCTGACTATAATCTGGAAAGTATGGTCTACAGACTGAACTTCGAGTCAGCCTCCATTGCCAGAAAGACAGCAGATGAGTACACAAGGAGAGATCCGTCAAAACCGAGGTTCGTTGCCGGTTCTATGGGACCGACAAATAAAACGGCAAGCATATCTCCGGATGTAAACAATCCCGGATACCGGGCAGTGGACTTCGAAACCTTGAGAGCTGCATACAAGCAACAGGCAGAGGCCCTTTTAGACGGAGGAGTGGATCTTCTTCTAGTTGAAACAGTATTTGATACATTAAATGCTAAGGCTGCACTTTTTGCCATTGAGCAGATAAAAGAGGAGAGGGGATTGGATATTCCGGTCATGCTGTCGGGAACAATCACGGACAACTCCGGAAGGACTCTTTCCGGTCAGACTGTTGAGGCATTTCTAATATCGGTAAGCCATTTCCCGCTTTTTAGTGTAGGATTGAATTGTGCTTTAGGAGCAGATCAACTCAGGACATATATAAAGAGACTCTCTTTGGCAACCGATTTCAATATTTCGGCACATCCTAATGCAGGTTTGCCGAATCCTTTCGGTGAATATGACGAGTCGCCGCAGATTATGAGAGATATAATTAAAACATATCTTGAGGAGGGGTTGATAAATATCGTCGGCGGGTGCTGCGGCACGACTCCGGAACATATAAGGGTGATTGCAGAGCTGGCAAGTCAATATAAACCAAGAAAATCACCACGAAATCCGGAAAAGGACAGACATTTGAAACTTTCCGGTCTTGAGTCCCTTGTGGTTACAAAAGAGACAAATTTTGTAAATGTGGGTGAAAGGACAAATGTGGCCGGCTCCAGGAAGTTCCTGAGACTTGTGAAGGAAGGTAAATATGGTGAGGCAGTTGAGATTGCCAGAGCACAGGTTGAGGGTGGTGCGCAGATCATCGATGTCAATATGGATGACGGGCTGCTTGACGGTGTGAATGCAATGACCGAATTCCTCAATATGATAGCATCTGAGCCTGATATTGCAAAGGTGCCCGTCATGATAGACAGTTCTAAATGGGAGATTATAGCGGCGGGGCTAAGGGTTCTTCAAGGCAAAGGTATAGTGAACTCAATCTCTCTGAAGGAGGGTGAGGAGACCTTCATACATAACGCCCGGATGATAAGAAAATACGGGGCGGCAGTTATTGTAATGGCTTTTGACGAGAAGGGCCAGGCAGACACGTTTGAGCGGAGAGTAGAGATATGCCGTAGATCCTATGAGATACTTGTGAATAAGGTTGGCTTTCCACCTGAAGATATAATATTTGACTCTAATATTTTCCCTGTGGCGACCGGTCTTGAGGAGCACCGCAAAAATGCCGTGAATTTCTTCAAAGCAGCTGCATGGATCAGAAAGAACCTTCCATTTTCTGGTATCAGCGGAGGTGTGAGCAATGTCTCATTCTCATTCCGCGGCAATGACACCGTGAGGGAGGCCATGCATACAGCTTTCCTCTATCATGCAATCCATAACGGAATGAGTATGGGCATAGTTAATCCTGAGATGCTAGGCATATACGATGATATAGACAAAGAACTCCTGGAGCATGTGGAGGATGTGCTCCTTGACAGAAGGGATGATGCTACAGAGAGGCTTCTTGCCTATGCCGAAAATGTAGGCGGGACAAGGAGGATTGATGACAAATCCAATCCAGAATGGCGGGCCGGTTCGCTGCAGGAGAGGATTACACATTCGTTGGTAAAGGGGGTTGATGAGTATGTTGAGGTTGATATGGAGGAGGCACGCAATAAGGTTGATAACCCGGTAGAGGTTATTGAAAATTATCTCATGACAGGAATGGATGTTGTCGGGGATCTTTTCGGCAGCGGAAAGATGTTTCTTCCTCAGGTTGTGAAGTCGGCAAGGGTTATGAAAAGGGCTGTAGCATATCTTCTTCCGTACATCATGGAGAGAGGGGGAAAGGATGAGCTTTCGCGGAAGAGTTCCGGTAAAATCATCCTTGCTACTGTCAAGGGAGATATTCACGATATAGGAAAAAACATAGTATCCGTTGTACTCTCATGCAATAATTTCGAGATTGTAGACCTTGGTGTGATGGTTCCTGCGGAAAAGATTATTCAGACAGCAATAGAGGAGGATGCCGACATAATCGGGCTGAGTGGGTTGATAACTCCGTCTTTGACAGAGATGGTAAATGTTGTGGAGGAGCTGCAGAGAAGAGGCCTTGATATTCCGGTGATGGTAGGAGGTGCTACAACTTCCAAGATGCATACAGCCGTTAAGATCGCTCCGGCTTACAGTGGTACTGCTGTTCATGTTAATGATGCCTCGAGAGCAGTTACTGTTGCGGGTTCGATTTTACAGAGAGATACAAAGGAGGAGTATTCCCGTGCCATAAAGGAGGAGTACGATAAAATCCATGACGAGTTTCTCAATAGTGGCCGTGAAAGCAGGATGCTTACCATAGATCAGGCAAGGGCCAACAGACTCTCGCTGGACTGGAACTCATACAATCCGCCTGTGCCTGCTGTGACATCGGTCAATGTTATAGAGCAACCGGTGGAAGAGTTGATTGAATACATTGACTGGAATCCATTTTTCAGCCTATGGAACATCAAAGGCAGTTATCCGGATATGCTTAAATACCCTCACACGGGAAAACAGGCATCTATACTTCTAAATGATGCAAAGGCAATGTTGCAGAAGATTGTGGAGAACAAATGGCTTACAGCCAGAGGTGTGTTTGGAATCTTCCCTGCAAATACAGCGGATAATGATGTTATTGAGATATATGGACCACACAGCGAGGTGATAGCTCATTTTCCCACATTGAGGCAGTTGACACGCAAGACAAAGAGCGGGCCTAACCTTTCACTGTCCGACTATATTGCGCCAAAGGAGAGCGGAAAGAGAGACTATATTGGAATGTTCTGTGTCTCGGCCGGTTTTGGCGCAGATGAGCAAGCTGAATATTTCAAGAGTCAGCTGGATGACTATAGTTCAATAATGTTGAAAGCTCTGGCAGACAGGTTGGCAGAAGCTTTTGCCGAGTATCTGCATATGAGGGTACGCAAAGATTTCTGGGGTTACTCGCCAGAAGAGAGGCTGACAATGGAGGAGGTAATAGCAGCGAAATATCGCGGAATAAGGCCGGCTCCCGGGTATCCTGCATGCCCCGAACACAAGGACAAAAAGACAATTTGGAGAGTTCTCGATGTTGAGAAAAACATAGGTGCGAAACTTACTGATAATTACGCAATGTGGCCGGCCGCAACGGTATCCGGTTTCTATTTCTCACATCCGGATACAAAATATTTTGGAGTAGGAATTAAGAATTTTTAGAAGGAGATGAAAGTTGTAGAACATATAGAAAAATCTCAGGGTAGGACACTTTGCTCAGTGGAGATATTGCCACCGCTCAAGGGTCAGAATATCGAGTCAACATTTAGAGGATTGGATCCGCTTATAGATTTTAACTTGCCATTTATTGATGTCACTTATCACAGGGAGGAGTTTGAATATAAAGAGTTTCCTGATGGGAGGCTGGAAAAAAGGATTGTGAGAAAGCGTCCCGGGACTGTCGGGATCTGTGCGGCCATTCAGAACCGTTACAAGATAGATGCAATACCGCATGTACTTTGTGGTAGCTTCAACAGGGAGGAGACGGAGAATTTTCTGATTGATCTGGGATTCCTGGGTATAGATAACGTAATGGCGTTGAGGGGAGATTCACTCAAAAACGAGACCTACTTTGTGCCGGAAAGAAATGGAAACAGATATGCGACTGAACTTGTCTCACAGATTTCGGACATGAACAAGGG
>JAQVBQ010000074.1 GCA_028690215.1 Bacteroidales bacterium
ATGCTCATCTCCAGAAGTTCATCAATACTTTTTCCGGCAACCTTTACATACATGGCCTCCTTTCTCAGCCTCTTCCCCTGACATTCGGGACACACACTCCATCCGGTGTACCTGGCCTTCATAAAACGGTACTGTATCTTGTATGAGTTTGCATCGACTATCTCAAAGAATTTCTCTATACCTGTAAAATATTCATTACCCTTCCATAAAACAGTCTTCTGCTCCTTTGTAAGCTCCATATATGGCTTATGAATGGGAAAGTCAAATTTCCATGCATTATCTATCAACTCCTTGAGGAATAGGCTCATTGTGTCTCCTCTCCAGCATGCTACAGCCTCCTGATATATTGTAAGAGTGGGGTCCGGTATAACCAGTGATTCATCAATCCCGGGATTTCTGCCCAAACCTGAACATAAAGGACATGCTCCCAAAGGATTGTTGAAGCTGAAAAGCAACTCTGTAGGCTCTTCAAAGGTCATCCCGTCTGCTTCAAAAAGAGTAGAGAACTCTTTTGGAGTCTCCCCCTCCTTTCCGGTTGCGATTAATACGACACCCCGGTCATTTGTACCCTCCATATTGACACCCATGGCTACCTGAAGCGAATCCATAATAGAACTTTCTGTCTCATCGCTCTTCTCTACAACCACTCTGTCTACAAGCAGATACAGAGTATGGGATGGATTTGACTTACCCGACAATATACTCTCTATCCTAAACACCTCGCCGTTACTGTACAATCTTGTAAAACCAAGATTTTTAAGAGTCATCAGCCTTTCTGTCAACCCCTCATCCTCTTTTATTCCAAGTGGAGATATTATATAGATGACCGTCCCTTCAGGATATGCCATGATATAAGTGGTTATCTCACTGACATTGTCCCTTTTCACCACATTCCCGCTTATCGGGGATATTGTCTTGCCAACTCGTGAATATAACAATCTCAGGTAATCATATATCTCCGTTACCGTACCGACCGTAGATCGTGAATTTGTCGTATTTACCTTCTGTTCAATAGCAATTGCAGGAGGAATCCCTGAAATGTCATCGACATCCGGTTTTGACATTCTGCCAAGAAACTGTCTTGCAAAAGAGGATAGACTCTCTACAAATCTTCTCTGCCCCTCGGCATAAATAGTATCAAAGGCAAAACTGCTCTTTCCTGAGCCTGATATACCCGAAATTACTACAAATTCATCACGTGGAATATCAAGAGATATATTCTTAAGGTTATTTTCCCGTGCGCCTCTTATCTTTATTACATTTTCAGACATTTGATGTTCTGCTTACAGATTTTACCCCTTTTATTTTTTTCAAGTTAAAGATAAGCTTGTCCAATACCTGATTGTTTGGTACAGCAACTTGCATCTTTGCCTCAATCATTCCCTTGTGCTCATTTATTGAAAAGAATCTCAGCGACACAGAGAGAGTGTTTATCACCTCCATTATCTGCTGACTTAAACCCGAATCTCCATAAGAGCTTACCCTGATTGATGTCTGGAAACTCTGGCCCGTTGATGACTCCTTCCACTTCACCTTCTGGATTCTGTATGGATAATTGTCCATCAGCCTTGCAGCATTCGGACACCCTATCCTGTGAATCTTCACCCCCTCCTTTATAGTTACAAAGCCAAAAACCTCATCACCCATAATAGGATTGCAGCACTTAGAGAGTTTAAATCCCACATTATTGAGTTTCTCATCAATAATCAGAAAATCTGATGTATTGACCTCCTTCTGTGTGTGTCTCTGCACTTGAGCCGTCAGTGGTTCCTTGATTTCTGCCTCCTGTCTTGTATCCCTAGATGATATCTGTGCCTTGACATCTATTATATCTACTCTGTCGTCAGCAAGAGCAGCGTAAAACTCTCCTATTGTCTTATATTTGTAGTGCTTTACAAGAAAACCGAGAAGATCATCACTAATCTCAAGTTTCCAGTTTGACATCCTCCTTTCAAAGAGCTCCTTCCCTGCCTGGATCTGTTTTCCCTCCTCCTCCTTGATTTTCTGTTTTATCTTTGCCTTAGCCTTGGAAGATACAACAAAATTGAGCCAGTCACTCGAAGGTTTCTGGTTCTTGCTGCTCATAATCTCGACAACGTCACCGGTCTTAAGCTTCTCTCTTATTGATCCCGGTTTACCGTTTATCTTTGCTCCGGAACATTTTAAACCAAGGTTTGTGTGTATGTCAAAGGCAAAATCCAGTACGCTGGACCCAGACTGCAGTCTGCGGAGATCCCCGTCAGGCGTGAAAACGAATATGTCATCTATTACAAAATCAAGAAATTGGGTCTCTGGTCTCTTATCCTGTGATTCGAGAAGACTTTTTACTCCTCCCAGCCAGGTATTCAGTCCGTCATCATTCTTGACACCTTTGTATGACCAGTGTGATGCATGTCCATTCTCGGCAACATCATCCATTCTTGCACTTCTTATCTGAACCTCTATTCTTTGATTGTTCTGAGCTGTCACAGTAGTATGGAGAGATTCATACCCATTTGATTTAGGGACTGTTATCCAGTCTCTCAGGCGAGATGTGTCAGGCTGATAATGCTCTGTCACCATTGAGTACACCTTCCAGCAGAGCTCCTGCTCTCTCTCCTGGGGAGCATCTATAATAATCCTTATGGCAAAAATATCCGCAACCCCTTCAAAAGGAATCTGCTGCGCCTGCATCTTCTTCCATATCGAGTAGGCAGTCTTTGTCCTGCTCTTCAATTTGTATTGTATGTGAGCACTTTTCAGACTCAGTTCAATCGGCTTGACGAAGATGTCCATCAACCTCTTGCGATCCTGCTCTCCCGCTTTGAGCTTGTTTGTAATAAACCGGTACTGTTCCGGATCAGTATACTTGAATGAGAGATCCTCCATCTCACTTTTCAAATTATAAAGACCCAACTGATGAGCAAGCGGTGCATACAAGAGTAATGTCTCTGTTGCCTTCTTGGCTTGTTTTGATTTTGTAAAGAAGTCAAGGCTTCTCATAACTTCAAGCCTGTCTGCCAACTTTATAAGGCTAACTCTCGGATCGTGAGAGTAAGAGACAATCAGTCTTCTGTAATTGTCAGACTTAAGGCCTGTGTCTTTAGGCTCAATCCCGGAAATCTTATTAAGACTCTGGGCAATAGATATGATCTCCTCACTGAAATCTTTTCTGTAATCTTCCAGAAGAGTGTTGTTGGACCGGGAAGCCTCATGTAGGAATACGGCAGTAATAGCTTCAGAAGAGAGGCCTATCTCAAAAGCGACAATCTCGGCAACCGCAATTACATGATCCATAAAAGGTGAACCATCACCTCTGACCATGTCTGAAAGGTTTGCCGATGCAATCTCATTAGACTTTATAAGCCACTTCTGCTCTTCTGGCTTACATGTATTGATGATTTTATCAAGTTTTGCTGATATCATATCTTTTTTTCAAGCAATTTCTTCAATGCATTCATTTGATCCCTGAATTTGGCAGCCTGTATGAAATCAAGATCTGCCGCAGCTCTCTCCATCTCTATCTTCGCTGAATTCACGGCCTCCTTTATCTGTTCAGGTTTCATCAACGAAATCAATGGATCAGTGATTATCCCGGATTCAATGTTTTCTGACTCATAGATCCTCTCACGGCCAAGCACATTTCTGAGTTTCTTCTCTATCTGTTTAGGTTCTATGCCGTTTGCCAGATTGTACTCCATCTGTTTTTTCCGTCTCCGTTCAGTCTCCTCTATGGTTACTCTCATAGATTCAGTTATTGTATCTGCATACATTATAACCCTTCCATCTATGTTCCTGGCTGCTCTTCCAGCTGTCTGTGTAAGAGACCTTGCCGACCTCAGGAATCCCTCCTTATCGGCATCCAATATGGCAACCAGAGATACTTGGGGAAGATCAAGCCCCTCCCTCAGAAGGTTTACTCCTATCAGCACATCAAAACGGCCAATCTGGAAATCCTCGAGAATCTCAATTCTCTCCAGAGTATCTACATCTGAGTGGATATAACGGCATCTTATCTCAAGTTTCGACAGATATTTATCGAGTTCCTCAGCCATTCTCTTTGTCAGGGTAGTTACCAGTACCCTCTCATCCTTGTCGACCCTCACCCTTATCTCCTCAAGCAAATCATCAATCTGATTCTTTACCGGTCTGACCTCAATCGGCGGGTCGAGCAACCCTGTAGGTCTTACAACCTGTTCAACAATCAGCCCCTCTGATATGTTCAGTTCATAATCAGCAGGTGTCGCACTTACAAATATCCTCTGTCCAAGAATATTCTCAAACTCGTTGAATTTGAGAGGTCTGTTGTCTGCTGCTGCAGGCAACCTGAATCCATACTCAATAAGGGTCTCCTTTCTTGACCTGTCACCTCCGTACATTGCCCTAACCTGAGGTAATGTCACATGGCTCTCATCAATGAATGTTATAAAGTCAGGGGGGAAATAATCAATAAGACAGAAAGGTCTCATACCAGGACTCCTCCCGTCAAAGTAACGTGAATAATTCTCTATACCGGAGCAGTACCCTATCTCTTTTATCATCTCAAGATCATACTCTACTCTCTGCTTAAGTCGTTTTGCCTCAAGATGCTTTCCGATTTCTGTAAGGTATGTATATTGCTTCATCAAATCATCCTGAATCGTACTCACGGCAGATTTTGTTCTCTCCCTCGTGGTTACGAATATGTTTGCAGGATATACCGACAAATCCTCCAATTCATCTATCAACGCCCCTGTGACTGGCTCGAAAAGTTCCAGACATTCGACCTCATCACCAAAGAATATAACCCTGCAGGCTGTATCAGAATACGCCGGATATATATCCACAGTATCACCCTTTACACGGAAAACACCTCTCTTGAACTCAACCTCATTCCTGGAATACTGACTGTCTACCAAGGCATAGAGGAGCTTACTCCTAGACACCTTTTGTCCTCTTTTGAGCTTGATTGTATTTGAATGAAAATCCTCCGGATTACCAATACCATAAAGGCAGGAGACACTGGAAATAACTATTACGTCCTTTCTGCCGGAGAGCAAGGCACTGGAAGCACTCAGCCTGAGCTTCTCTATCTCATCGTTTATACTGAGGTCTTTTTCAATGTAAGTATCCGTAGTCGGCATGTATGCCTCAGGTTGGTAATAATCATAGTAGGAGACAAAGTATTCAACCGCATTATTCGGGAAAAACTCCTTGAATTCACCATATAGTTGAGCAGCCAGGGTTTTGTTGTGACTAAGAATAAGTGCAGGCCTCTGTAACCTTTCAATAACATTGGCCATGGTAAATGTCTTGCCGGATCCGGTAACACCAAGCAAAGTGACCGCATCAACACCTCCGTTCAAGTGTTCACAGAGCTCATCAATTGCTGCCGGTTGATCCCCTGTCGGCTTATAATCGGACTTCAGTTCAAATCCCATCTATATTAACGATTTAACCTCTTATTCTCTTTTTTTACAATTTTCAAAAAATCCTCAATTCCTCTTGCAACCTCTATCATCATATTTTTCCTGAATTGAGGGTCTGTTATCTTTTCTTCATCAGGCAAAGAACTCATGAAAAGAGTCTCCACAAGCGCTGAAGGATACTCCGTAGGACTGTTCAACGAAAAGTTAAAGTTACCTACCAGTCCGAAATTCTTTATCCCCCCGTCTATCTTTACTAATCTTTCAAGGATTGTTTTTGCAAGATCACGATACTCTATATGCCTGTAATATGTACTGGTCCCGCCGCTCACAAGCGGATTGCCGCTTGCATTGCAATGTATGGATATCAGCATGTCTATGCCGGCCTCCCTGAAAATCCTCTTTCTCTCAGTCATATTCATATCAGAGTCCTCCTTTCTGCTCAATACCACTTTTGCCCCTCTCTTTTCCAACTCCTCCTTCAATATATATACCATAGATAGATTCAGATCCTTCTCTTTATAACCCGAAGGACTCACAGCTCCGGATGCAGAACCACCATGACCGGCATCAAGACCGATAGTCATCCCCTTGAGGGTAGGATCAGGTGCATGTTTGACATCTATGACCAAAGCATTGCCGGAATAGGCAGCCGAATATCCCCAGCATCTGTCTCCTTTAATTTTAATTACAACTCTCATTACATCGGATTCTATCTGGTTGAAATCCACATATTCCACAGACTCAAGATCCAGATACTGGGTTATCCAGTTTGAATTACATTGGGCACTGTGAATGTCCACAACAATTCTCGATGGGTCCAGTTCGAATGTCATTGTATATGGGAGTCTCTGTTCAAGTGAAATTCTCACCTTATCGCTTTTGCCACTGTTAGTGACACTCCATGAGCCTGTAAGAGAAAATGGAGGCTTGATCCCGGCCTGAGCCTTAACTGCATACTCTTTGGGCAGGTAACAGTATCTGGAATCAGACAATCTTACTTTATATAGATTTCTTACGGAATCAATCACAGCCATATTCACACCCTCCGAGATAAAATTGATCTTTGCCCCTCCAAGACGATCCTCTCCGGCGCCGTAGTTGAGGTATGCTCCGGGTAATGTTGTAACCACCATGCCATAATATGAATTTGTGTCAGAAATGACCGGTTTTGGCTGTTGCAATTTGTAATAGACCGAAAATTTCTCTGTAAGATTCTCATTGCTGTTTTTCACTCTGATTTCAATAGGATTTTCTCCCTCCACCAGTTTAAGTTCAATCCCGAAAGATCCTGTTTTATATTGCTTTACAGCAGTCCCATTAATAAGCACTTCCGAACCGGGACGTGCGGCGCATACAACATAATGTGCTGCTCTGTAAACTGTATCCGCTTTCCCGCTCACAACCCTTATACCGCTAAGAATCTGCGCATTAGAAAATACACAAAAAAAGGTGACAAAAAATAATGTCAGGAAGAGAAATTTTGCTTTCATGGCTTGATATTTGTGGTTAATTATACTTTGCAAATTTAACCAAAATAATTGCACATTATAGATACAATATCTTATATAGACTAACAATAAAAGAAATTAAAATTATGGAAATTAGCAATGTTTTTGCGCGTGAGATACTCGACTCCCGCGGAAATCCGACAGTTGAGGTTGATGTTGAACTTTTGTCAGGAGCGTTCGGAAGAGCAGCTGTTCCTTCTGGAGCATCTACAGGAAGCAATGAGGCTTTGGAGTTGAGAGACGGTGACAAGTCACGCTATATGGGAAAAGGTGTTATTAAGGCTGTACAAAACGTTAACGACATCATTGCCCCTGCAATTATGGGGATGAGTGCCCTTAATCAGGCTGAGATAGATAAACTTATGATTGAACTTGACGGTACTCCTACAAAGTCAAAGCTTGGAGCTAACGCCATTTTGGGCGTTTCACTGGCTGTGGCAAGGGCTGCTGCCAATTACCTTCAGATTCCTTTGTACAGGTATATCGGAGGCACCAACGCCGTGACACTTCCTGTCCCTATGATGAATATCATCAATGGTGGTTCACACTCTGATGCACCTATCGCATTCCAAGAGTTTATGATTCGTCCCGTAGGCGCATCAAGTTTCAAAGAGGGTCTCAGAATGGGTGCAGAGGTTTTCCACAACCTGAAAAAGATTTTCCACGACAGAGGCCTTAGCACAGCTGTAGGTGACGAAGGTGGTTTCGCTCCCACACTTAATGGTACAGAGGATGCTCTCGAGTCTATCATTGCAGCTATCACAAAAGCAGGTTACACACCCGGCAAGGATGTAAAGATTGCCCTTGACTGTGCAGCAAGTGAATTCTATAAAGACGGAATCTACGACTACACCAAGTTTGAAGGCGAGAAAGGTGCAAAGAGAAATGCAAAAGAGCAGGTTGAGTATCTGAAGAGCCTTACTGAAAAATACCCTATCGACTCTATCGAGGATGGTATGGCAGAAGATGATTGGGATGGCTGGAAGCTTCTCACAGACGCAATCGGATCAAAAATCCAGCTTGTAGGAGACGATCTCTTTGTAACAAATGTTGAATTCCTTCGCAAAGGTATAGATATGGGTTGTGCCAACTCAATCCTTATCAAAGTAAACCAGATAGGAACTTTAACTGAGACACTCAACGCAATAGAACTTGCACACAGGAACAAATACACCTCTGTAACTTCACACCGTTCAGGTGAGACTGAAGATTCTACAATTGCAGACATCGCTGTTGCAACAAACTCAGGACAAATTAAAACCGGCTCACTTAGCCGCTCTGACAGGATGGCCAAATACAACCAGCTCCTCAGAATAGAGGAAGAACTTGGCGACCTTGCTCAATACGGCAGAAAATAATTAGTATAGTATTTAGTTAACACGACGAAGAGG
>JAQVBQ010000075.1 GCA_028690215.1 Bacteroidales bacterium
CCGGCTATAATAACCTTATCCGGAAATTTGCCACGAACCTTTTTTACGAAGGAGACAAAATGCTCTGAATATCCGTTGGCTACATCTATACAAATGAATTTCAGCTTCGGGAACTGTTCGAAAATCTGTCCCAGTTTCTCATAATCCGAAGCCCCGGTCCCGGTACTAACTGCTACATGTTCCACAATTTTTCTGGGAGACTCTGCTAGAAATTTCCCCCACTCCTCTATGCTGTAATGTTTGTGAATCGCAGTGAACATATGGTGTTTATGCAGCGCAAGTGCCATCTCGAAGGTTCCGACTGTATCCATATTTGCCGCCATTACGGGGATTCCCTCCCACTCACATTTAGCATTCAAAAAACGGTAAGTCCTTTCCAGTTTAACCTGCGACCTGCTCTTTAAAGTCGAACGCTTGGGGCGGAACATAACATCCTTAAAACCAAGCTTTATGTCATACTCTATTCTCATGTCCCCTATATATTAAAATCCAAGTTCTGTTTCTATTGGCGATAATGCCTCCAATGACATCTCAATAAAGTTATCAAGTTCAAGTCCCAGGCACTCACACTCCAGAATATTCTCTCTTTTTACCGAGGCGGCAAAAATTTTCTCCTTCATCCTTTTTGTCACAGATTTAACCTTTACACTTGATATTTTTTTATCCGGATAAACAAGGGCTACAGCGAAAATCAGTCCTGTCACAGTCTCTCCTGCAGCCAATGCATGTTGGAAAATTGTCTCTCTCGGCTTTCCGGCCGCTTTTTCATTGTGCATTAATATAGCATCCAAAGAATCTTCAGGGATGTCCTCATTTTTTAGCATCTCTGCTCCGATCGGGCCGTGACGATATGAATCTCCCTCGGTCTTCTCCACATCAATGTCGTGAAGCAAACCTGTTATTCCCCAAAGATCCTCATTTGCCCCGCAATGTCTGGCAAGAGCACGCAATACAGCTTCGGATGCCATACAATGAGCTATCATTTTGGGATTCTTGACATTCTGCTTCAGCAAATCAAGATAATATTCTCTGCTTTTCATGTTAGATAAATATACCGCAAGTTAATAAAAAGCGGGGTAAATGTTCATTATATTTATATGCATAATAACCAAACGATTAGACAAAAATAAACACTAGCATAGTTCCGGCTAGGAAAAACCGGAAATTTTTTTTATATTTGGTTAAACATTAAATAAGACTTCCTGTTTTGCATCCTTTCCATTTTAGATGCAGGATTTTGTTGATTAATTAATTCTATTTAATTACATATCCAACCTAAAAGTTTTTTACAAAGATGAAACACAAAGTAATATTTATCGCTTTTGCAGCAATTCTGGCAACCTCATGTGACAAACTCGGATCAGGCGGATCCGATGATTCAATCGGAGGTTCAACTGACATCGCATTAAATACTGTCGGCAACACCTTTGCCAACAGTGTATCTGCCGGAGGAAGATCGTACAACGGCACTATAAGAATTTCATCCGTCAGTAGTGACGGGATTGCCACTGTTAATTTCACGGCAGCAATTCCCACAACTTTCCCTATCCTTAGCAACATTAAATCAAAATACAAGGACAATAGTGGAAATCTATCATGCCAGGGGAAGTTCAAGATGACAGATGAGGGTATCCTGGATTATAACAACATAGATCACAAGCCATTTGTGTTAGTGAAATATGATGGAAAGGTAGGTGATAAGTACACTCTCAAAAAGAGCGACGGTGAAACAATTGTCAGAGAGATTGTCAGAAAATCCGACAGTGACGATTTCTACTGGAATGGGATGATAATAAAGACTATCGATGTAGAACAAAGTTCAAATATCCCGGGTGTCTCGAGTATCATGTATTTCTGTAACCACAGATTCGGAATCGTTACTGTGCGAGTATACATGGAAGATGGCACACAACCACAGATGAGCCTTGTACCATCATCATACTGATTGTCTTATGAATGTCCGGAATCTTTTATTGCCTGCAGGTTTCCGAATAACCGGTTATATATCTGTTATATTCGGAGTGCTTGCAGGCATTATTCGTTTCAAAACGGGAGTAAAACCGGAGTTTCTTACCAGAAAGGTTTTTGCTGTTTTCTCATCTTTTCTTGAGAATAAATATTTTGAGTACATAAAAAACAATCTTGGGGAGGAGATATGTGCATTCTTTATTATTGCCGGTCTTTATATGATAGCTTTGTCCAGAGAGAAAAGGGAAACCGAAGTAGTATCTGAACTAAGGACAAAGTCAATGATTATCTCAATGTATATAACCCTTGCCTTTCTGACCCTTTCAATCTGGACTACATTCGGCTTTGCATTTCTCTACATGACAATCATCGCAATGGCAGTAATGCCCCTCTCATATATAATTTTATTCAGAATTAATATTTGGACTTCAAGAATAAAAAAATGAGCAAGAAGAGAGTTCTCATTTTTACCATGGCCTTCATTATGGTTTTGGCAATTTTTCTAATTGCCGCCAACCAAGGAAGAGAGAAAAACATCAATACCCTAATCTACCATAGAGGGGATTCAATCTCCCTGAGCAGGGGTGATATTATTGTCAGGCCAAACAATCCTCACCTTCCGGGCAGCGCATACATAAAAGGGGGACGCAGACTGGGACATGTAGCAGTTGTAGTTAAGGGAGCTTCAGGGAACTCGGCCGAGCAAGTCCTTTCAAAGTCTATAGTAATCGAGGCTCTTCTGTATGATCAAAAAACAAAGAGCTTTATTTTTGACACTTGTGAACAGGTGAGATATGCCCCCGCCTCATTTTCTTTCGGAAGCAAATACAGAGGGTGTCGATACAGGCTAAGATTAAATACTGATGTTAAAAAAATTGATTCAATCGTAGAATTTCTGGAGAGTCAGCTTGATGGAAGCTACAGCATTTTTACAGAAAAAATCAGAAGTGCAGGAATGTTACACAGACACAGTGAATGGCACTGTGCGACACTTGCCTGGCAGGCCTGCTACGCCGCTTCCGGGGTTGACATCGACGGCAACGGGGGATCAGTAATTTATCCCTCGGATATAATAATCAGCACTGCTTTTGACCATCCTGGCGGTAGGGTGATATTTTGACCCTGGACATAGAGCGGTCATGAGGATATTTCAATATCCATATTGCAAAAAGAGCACCAATCAACGCAAAAAGCATATCGCTCTGTGAATCCCAGATATACCCCTGAGTTCCCAGAAATGTTACCGGATTTTTATCAGCTATCGAACATGCAATATACTCTATAAGCTCGTATACAGCAGCAGTAGTCATAGCGACACAGAAAGCGAGAAATGAAACAAAACCCTTGCCTTTCACTATTTCCTTCCGAATGAACAACTCTCTCGATATAAGAACCGGAATTACTCCCTGAAAAAAATGGCCGAACTTGTCAAAATTATTTCTGTTATAGCCGAATAATGAACCCGGCCAATCAAAATACGGGACCCTGGAGAAGGTGTAATGAGCTCCGAGAAACAGTAGATAACAGGAGAAGAGAATAAAAATGTAAGTAAACATTGAAAAAGAAAATTTATTGTATGTTCTTATCAATATTACAGCTCCAATAATAGCCGGAAGCGCCTCTCCTATCCAATGAAAAATGTTTCTGGGATTTATGCCGGACACTATCAATCCGGCCATGAAAAAAAATAACAATATAATGTGCTTTCTCATAATTCTCTTATAAGCATCCCGAAGTTATTATAAAGATAAGAAATAAATATCTTACCGTCACATAACTAAGACCTGCCTTTAAGATAAATCTGAGTTGAATTAATAATATTCTGCCACACACTATATGCAGCAAGACCAACAGAAACAAGTGGATTTAGATATTCGAATGCTAGCCACATAGCAATCGCTGTATTCTTTTGCCCCAAACCCTGAGTTCCGGCAACCTTGTTGCCAAAGCGTGCTCCTATTGCATGCCCGGCTACAAACTGAAACACACATGCAACCAAAGAGATGGCCGCGAGACCTATCTCAACAGGAATCATATCTGAAGGCTGCTCCAATACAAAAGTGGTAGCCTTACCTATCACAAGAACCAAAGTTATGCTCCAGAGATAGAATGATATTCCGTGATGTTTTTGCAGGAATGAATCAGCTTTCGGAAGATAATTCTTGAAAAGATATGCAACAATAAGAGGGAGCAAAATAAGTGGAATAATCTGTCTGGCAATCATCCATGATGTCGCCAAAAAGTGGACACCTTGCGTTCCTCCTACAATTGGCAGCAGGAATGGGGCCAGTATTGCTATTGCCACATAACTGATCAGGGTAAATGAGACCAGCACAGCAATGTTTGCCCCCAGCATAAGAGCTATTACAGGAGCCGAAGTTGCAACGGGACATATCAGACATATAAACGCCTGTTGGGCAAAGAGAGGATTCCAGAAATAGAGAGCAAGGTACGAGAGGATGGCCACGGCATACTGGAAAACGATCATAAACACCGGCATACGGGATACTTTAATCTCTTTGAAATCAAGCTTACTGTAGGTAGTAAGAAGCATCAAGGCAATAAAGTAGGGTATGGATTCATTTGCCGGGATTACTATTTCGGGAATAAATACACCCGAAAGGACTCCAAGGAGCAATCCCACGGGCATGACAATACTTTTGGACTTTTGTGAATGGGACATTGTTTGCACTTAAGGGATGCAAAGGTAAACAAAAGTCTAAAATTCCACAGAAATCCCTATTGTAGGCAGTATAGTACCGGTTGTATTATCTATGCTCTTCATGACATACCTTTGCTCATTCAACGGTGCCTCAGGATTAGCTATGTTCCCTGAACTGAGAAGGATATCCGGATTTACATTCTGGCGGTTCAGTACATTTTGTATATCTATGTAAATTTTAAACGCTATTTTGTCTCTGTAAATATCCTTATCCAACCTCACATCAAGCTGGCTGAACGAAGGGAGTCTCTCCTGGTTGTGCCGGGTGTAGTCAAAGTAAGCCCTTCCTGAAGCATCCCATGCCTGCACAAGTGAACTTCTGTCCACATCATAAGGGGTATAAGGAGAGCCTCCCGCATAACGGTATTTTATACCGGCATAGAAGTTATAAGGCAATTTGTATCCCGCGGCAAAAGCAAGTATCACTTTATTGTCCCATGACTGAGGTATCCATTTTTTTGTTCCCCCTTGTTGATACAAGCTTCTATACAGAGTTCCCGTTCCAGAGAGGTTGAATTTATCTCCGGCAAACAAGCGTACAGAAAGCTCGGCACCATATGACTTACCCTTTATATCAGAGGCTGCCGGCTCATTGCCGGAAGCGCCGTAAACAGTACTCTTACCCATTAAAGGAATGTTGTCATTGACAGATCGTAGCATGTTTGAATATTTTTTATAGAAAACCTCAAATGTAACCTGCAGCAATGAGGCCTTTTTATACTCAACCCCTGCAATATAATGGTCAACACCTATATAATCCACATTTTTATTAATAAGCCCTCCCGAATTATCTGCATAACCAAGCACCGTTAATGGAGGCAATTGGTAATATCTCCCGACAGAAGAGCTAAAGCTTAAGTTATTAAGCACTTTATATGATACTGCCAATCTTGGAGAGAATGTGCCGAGGAGGTTCTTCATTGAGTTTGAATAATTATTTGCATCTGATCTGAATCCTAAAGTCAGAGAAAGTTTATCATCCGGGGTTGTGTAATTAGCGGATGCAAACAGATTGTACTTTGTAAGTGAGAAAGATGTCTGATAATTAATAGTAACAGGAGTGCCTATAAATATTTTTTGATATGTATCATTTTCATATTTAGGAAATTCCACACCAACCCCTGCTGTGATCCTGAAGTTAGAGAGATTTGCAATTTTCTCGGCTCTCAACTTTACCTCATTTTCAACAGAGGTGTATGCAAGGGAGAGCTTCTCAGGATTTTGATCATCATTTCCGGTGTACTTTGTGTTTTTGTTGCGAAGATAACTGTTGCTCAACACAAAATTCCAGTAGCCATTATTGTCATAATAGCGATAAGTCGCTCCCAGGGTATAGACATCCTGCTTAATTACAGGAAGGTATGCCAATATGTACTCGTTTCTCTCTTTACCACCTGTGTCTTCATTCAGTGACATATTATCCAATGCACCGAGACCTATTATTGATATCTCATGCCTGCGGTCAAAACGGTGCTTGACTTTAAACTGCATATCAGTGAATGTAGGGAGCAAAGGAAGACTCAGTGCCTTGAACAAAAATTGAAGATATGAGACTCTGGCAGACATAATAAAGGTTGTTTTATCCGAAAAACTTCCTGTAGCATTTAGTCCTGCCTCATAAGCCCCAATTGTGAATTTGTAGCTGTTTTTTGTCAGATCTCCCTCTTTATATCTTATGTCAAGAACAGAGCTGAGTGCATTTCCCTTGTTTACAGGAAAGGCTCCGGAATAAAAGTCAGCATCCCTTACCAGGCCGGCATCAATAATACCGACAACTCCCCCGGTTGATCCCTGAGTACTGAAATGATTTATAGTCGGAATCTCCACTCCGTCAAGATAAAATCTATTTTCAGAAGGAGCTCCGCCACGTACTATAATGTCGTTTCTCTCACTGTCTCCGTTAACCGTTGCCACACCTGGAAAAGAGTTAAGCACTTTTGAAATATCCCTGTTTGCACCTGGATTACGCTCAATCTCCTGAATACTTATACTCTTCTGTGACAGAGGACTCTCTTTTACCCTTTTGAAAGGATCTGCCTTTGGCTTTACTGTTATCTCATTTAATTGAAGATTATCCTCCTCCAGTTCCAATGTAATTTCAACACCCTTTACAGTAAGCATGAATTCATATGAAAGGTACGACTTGTACCCAAGCATATCCGCCTTTAGCATATACATGCCTCCGGGAACATCGGGAAAGATGAATTTCCCGTTTGCATCAGTCGTAGTTATGTATTTTGTGCCTTCTACAGCTACAACAACAGCAGGCAGAGGTTCTCTGGTAATCTTGTCTATAACCTCACCTCTTATTGAATAGCCTCTGTTTTCTTCTGCGTTTAGTCCAAATGGGATAAATATTGTTAAAAAAAGTATTGTGAATATTTGTCTCATATATTAAAGTTTATCCAATAACGCAATATGAGACATTTTGTTGAAGACCGCTTAATTTCTGATTAAGACAATTACCCTCAGAGGGGGTGCTTAAGATCAATTAATACTGTTTCTGCGAATATTAATTATAAAATAAAGCGCAACCAATATCGCGACTCCGGCTGTCAGAAGGAACGCTGCTGTTGCGCCCAGATGGTACCATATCACTCCGGTTATTGAACTTGCCAGCATGGTACAGATACTTTGCAATCCGGAAAATGTACCAATCGCTGTTGCAGTATCTTTTTTGTCAGATATGTTTGAAATCCAGGCCTTTGCAACCCCTTCCGTCGCAGCAGCATAAATGCCGTAAAGAAAAAACAACACAAAGAATATATACAAATTGGTGTTCAATGCCATTCCGAAGTAAACAGCAGAAAAGACCAGAAGACCGGAAACAAAAATCGTCTTAAGTCCTATCTTATCGGCAATTATGCCAATAGGAAAGGCAAATAATGCATATATCAGATTATAAAATATATAAACCCCTATGACCGATGTATCATTCATCCCTGCCTCTTTAATCTTTAACAACAAAAACACATCCGAACTGTTAAAAAGAGTGAATACCAACAACCCTATAACAAGCTTCTTGTAATCTGCCGGACTGACTTTCCAATAACCTAAAAATGAGAAGAAACCGGTTCTGACTCTGGATTTTTCTGTTAGCTTTTTTCTCTCCTTAAGACACAAGGAGCTTGCCACAGCTAACAGACCCGGAATAAACGCAATTAAAAAGAGAGTTTTATAGTCCTCAGGTCTGAACCAAAGATAGAGCAACGCTAACAAAGGCCCTAAAACCGCACCGAATG
>JAQVBQ010000016.1 GCA_028690215.1 Bacteroidales bacterium
GGCAAACTTAATTGCAATCTTGAAGCACTTGTTATTGGAGATAAAGTCTCTCATCTTTCAGAAGAGTTGTTCATGTATGGGGCAACAAAAATCCATCTGGCAGAGGACTCTCGCCTTGAATTTTACAGGACACTCCCATATTCAGCCATAACTATCTCTCTTTTCAAGTCTGAACAACCGCAGATAGCTCTTTTTGGAGCCACAAGCATAGGAAGAGATCTTGCACCGAGAGTATCCAGTGCTCTGACAAGCGGACTGACTGCCGATTGTACATCACTTGAGATTGGCGACCATCTTGACACAAAAAGCGGCAAAGAGTACAAAGACCTTCTATACCAGATACGGCCGGCATTTGGAGGAAACATTATTGCAACTATCATCAATCCGGAACACAGACCACAAATGGCTACTGTAAGGGAGGGCGTAATGAAAAAGGTTGCATTGAACCAAGCCATAAATGGTGTTATAAGCAAGATTGACATCAACCCTATTCTGAATGATTCAGACTTTGTAGTTGAGATTATAAGACGCGACATCCAGGAGAGGAAGATTGACATCAAAGGTGCATCCATAATCGTTTCAGGAGGTTTTGGAGTAGGATCAAAGGAGAATTTCAACCAATTGTTTGAGTTGGCACACCTTTTAGGAGCCGAAGTAGGTGCCTCACGTGCTGCTGTAGATGCAGGATTTGCCGACCATGCAAGACAAGTGGGACAGACAGGAGTCACAGTAAGACCTAAATTGTATATAGCTGTAGGGATATCGGGACAAATACAACATACTGCAGGGATGGATCAATCCGCTATGATTATATCCATAAATAATGATCCAAACGCTCCTATAAACAATATAGCGGACTATGCAATCGTAGGAGATTTGAATGAAGTGCTCCCGAGAATGATAAAATCTTACAAGAAAAACATCAAATAGTATGGCAAACTTTTATAAAGACAATAAAGATATACAGTTCCAGCTTTCTAATCCTCTGATGAAAAAGATCGTCAGACTCAAAGAACAGGATTTTACAGATGCGGGAAAATTCAATTATGCACCATGTACAGCTGAGGATGCGATTGATTCATATGACAAGGTAATGGAGATCCTTGGTGAAATTTGCGGTGATATAATTGCACCAAACGCGGAAGAGGTGGACAAGGTGGGACCTCATCATGAAAACGGGAGAGTCACATATGCTCCCGGGACACAGCAAAACCAGGATGTCCTGACACAAGCCGGGCTTTATGGCATGTATCTTCCAAGAGAGTATGGCGGATTGAACTTCTCGATGATTCCATACATAATGTCCGCCGAGATTGTCGGGAGGGCAGATGCGGGATTCTCGAATATCTGGGGTCTTCAGGACTGCGCAGAGACAATATATGAATTTGCCAGCAAGGAGATTAAGGACGAGTTTCTGCCAAGAATCAACAATGGTGAGACATGCTCGATGGATTTGACGGAGCCGGATGCAGGAAGTGATCTGCAGGCTGTAATGCTCAAAGCCACCTATGATGAGAAGAGTGGAATGTGGAAACTAAACGGTGTCAAACGATTCATCACAAACGGAGATGCTCAGATTAAACTTGTATTGGCACGCTCAGAGGAGAATACCTCAGACGGCCGTGGACTCTCATATTTTGTACACGATCAGAAATGGGGAGGAGTACATGTAAGAAGAATCGAGAACAAGCTGGGTATCAAAGGATCACCTACATGTGAGCTCGTTTTCAACAACGCTCCTGCAAAACTTGTCGGAGAAAGGAGAATGGGCCTTATTAAATATGTAATGTCCCTGATGAATGGAGCAAGACTCGGCGTTGCAGCACAGGCTGTCGGCATTTCCGATGCCGCTTACAGAGAGGCTCTTAAATACGCCAATGAGAGAAAGCAATTTGGCAAGGCAATCATTCAATTCCCTGCCGTTTACGAGATGCTTTCCATCATAAAGGCAAAACTCCAGGCTTCGAGGGCACTTCTGTATGAAACAACACGCTTTGTTGATATATATAAGGCTTATAACATCATTTCCGAAACCAGAAAGCTGACTCCTGAAGAGAGAAACGAGGCAAAACAGTATCAACGTCTTGCCGATATGTTCACCCCAATGGTAAAGATGACTGCATCGGAGTATAGTAACCAGAATGCCTATGATTCCCTTCAGATACACGGCGGTTCGGGCTTTATGAAGGATTACCCGATTGAAAGAATCTACAGAGATGCCAGAATAACCACGATTTACGAAGGCACTTCTCAGTTACAGGTAGTTGCTGCTCAAAGATATGTTACCAATGGAGCTTATCTTGCTCAAATAAAAGAGTATGAGAAAATTGAGCTCAGACCTGAATTCACACAACTGAAAAAGACTTTGGCTGCAATGACCGAGCAATACCAGCAGGCTGTAGCAATTGTTGCCGGCGGCGACAATGAATTCATTGATTTTCATGCCAGAAGGCTTGTAGAGATGGCTTCTCACATTGTGATGTCCTATTTGCTCATTATCGATGCTCAAAGAGACAAGATTTTTGAAGACTCTGCAGTTATATACACAAACAAAGCCAAAGCGTGGAATGATGAAAGATATTCATACATAACAGACTTTGCTGCGTGTGACATCAATCCATTCCTCTCTGTAAAAGAGGAGTTCTCAACTGAAGTTTAATATTTACCTGTTATATAAAACGGGCAGCCGGCTTGTATCAATGTTGCTACATGGTCAGCTGCCCGGTTTTATTGACACATTGACAAATCTCAATATAAACATATATCCATACAAAGTTTCATAAAATAAGTAACTTTGCGCGGATAAAAAGTATGCCATGGAAAGCTCAATAAAGATTGTAACATTTGCCTCACCTTTACATGACACCACAAGTGTTATGGGATGCAGGGAGAACCTGATGAATGAGTTACGGTCATCTCATAAGGTTGAGTTCATTGACTGCAATAGTATTTCTGAAAAAAGTATCGAAAACGGATATATAATAGCATTCATTGCAACCGGAGGTGTTGAAGAGCAATTTAAGAGACTATGCAAATCTCTTTCACGTCCCGTATTGTTATTGAGTGACTCCTATCACAACTCTCTGGCTGCCTCTATGGAGATATCCACCTGGCTTTATCAGAACAAGGTTCCACACAGACATTTCAATTTTCCTATAGAACCTACAAGAAAATATCTTGATAAATTTGAGGAGTTGCTCTCAGTAATGTTCAAAATACAAGAGACATACAGTAAATTGGCAAAAATGAGGATAGGTCTGATAGGTGGAGAGTCTTCATGGCTGATCTCTTCTGCAGTAGAGTGTGATAATGTCAGTCAGAAATATGGGACAACATTTCTGAATATATCTATTTCAGAGGTTGAAAAAAGGTACAAATCGACATCTCTTTCAGAAGACCTGAAAAACAGGGCACAATCTCTCTCCGGGACTCTTTGTAAAGGCTCATCGACAAACGATGTAGAAGAAGCCCTCAAGATGTATTCCGCTATAAAAGAGATTGTAAATGAATATTCGCTTGATGCGCTGACTATAAAATGTTTTGATCTTCTGGAAAGTTGCAGCACCACATCTTGTCTTGCTCTCTCCATGCTCAATGACGAGGGTATAATTTCAGGGTGTGAAGGAGATATTCCATCCTTATGGTCTATGATTCTTGCGCGCCTCCTTTGTGATTCGGCTTCTTTCATGTCAAATCCCTCTTCTATCGAAAGGGCTGACAAAAGTATCGATTTTGCTCATTGCACGGCCCCATTGTCAATGGGAAGGAAATTCATGCTCTCCTCCCATTATGAGTCCAAACTGGGAATTGGCGTATCATTGAAGCTGCCTCTTGATAAATTCACATTGTTCAAGTGTGGAGGACCCCTGCTCGATCGTCACTTTGCCTTCAATGGTGAGATAATTCAGAATACAACCGTCGTTGAGAGATGCAGGACTCAGGTCAAGTATCAATTCAGCGATATTGAAGAGATAGATCGGTATCTTGATTCTCATCTGGGTAATCATTCTATACTGATATCGGGATGGCATAAAGATATAATCGACACATTTTTCAGCACAATAGGATAGCGTATGTATAGAATATCAATATGGGGAACGGGAAATGTAGCATATAGGCTGTCACTTGCACTTAAGGCAGCCGGCCATCCGATACCATATATCTGCGGAAGAAACGAAGAGTCTGGGAAAAAGCTTGTCCATATACTGAATAAAAGCGACAACAACCCACATAAGATTGCAGATGAGACTCTGTTTACAAAGGATTTTACCCTGCTTAAGGAATCAGATGTAATTATACTGGCTGTTTCGGACAAAGCAATAAAACCTCTTGCGGAGGAGTTGTCAGGAGAAGTTCTGAAGGGTAACAAGATTCCCTTGTTAGTACATACAAGCGGGGCAACATCCATTGAAGCACTTGACTCCTACCCTTATAATGGAGTTTTTTATCCATTAATGACATTGAGCAAGATAAAACCCGTTGATTTCAGGTTAGTTCCGTTTTTGATTGAATCCTCAGCCAGAGAGGGCGAGGAGATTCTTGCCGGAATTGTATATTCGTTGGGTGCAGAGCATAAAATATCCACATCGGAGGAGAGGTTGAAATTACATCTGGCTGCCGTTTATGTCAGCAATTTTGTAAACTACCTTGTAGGGCTGGCTTTTGATTTATCCATTCCCAATCAGGTATTGCTTACACCACTTGCTATTGAAACAGTAAGAAAGGCGTTTTTGTACGAGCATCCCTCTCTGGTTCAGACAGGACCGGCAAAAAGGGGTGATATGGAAACAATTGAAAAACACCTTAAGTTACTAGAGGGGAAGGATGAACATAAACTGGTATATGAAACCCTTTCAAAATTGATTAAAGAACAGAAGAAAAAAACAACACATAATGTCAAATTATAAATACAAATTATCGTCAATTAAGGCTTTTGCGTTTGATGTTGACGGAGTTTTCACCGATGGGACAGTCCTTGCGACAGATAGCGGTGACCTTCTGAGATGCCATAATGCAAAAGATGGTTTTGCAGTAAGAATGGCTATTTTGAATGACTATCCGGTGGCAATTATCACAGGAGGTTCTTCAAACAGCATTATAAACAGGTTCAAACAGGTAGGAATAGAGCGGGAAGACATATATCTGGGTTCTCATTATAAAATACCGGATTTTCTTGACTTTTGTGACCGGCACAAAATCAGGCCAGACGAAGTCCTTTTTATGGGAGACGACATTCCTGACATTGGAATTCTGAAAGAGTGCGGGCTGGCCACTTGCCCGGCAGACGCAGTGAATGAGGTTAAAGAGATATGCGAGTACATATCGAGTTATCCTGGTGGCAAAGGTTGTGTAAGAGATGTCATTGAACAGGTTTTGAAGATTCAGGAAAACTGGAATGCAAATCCTGAAGCATATTCAGGTTAGGAATTCGCCATGCTTAAGGAATTGCTTTCAAACAAAAGGCTCGTTCTTGCATCATCATCACCAAGAAGGAGGCTACTGCTGGAGGGGGTTGATCTGGAATTTACGGTAGAGGTCAATAATGATATACCGGAAGATTTTGAATCCTCAATGGACATCAATGTGGTGCCGGAACATCTTGCAAGGTTGAAATCAGCAGGTTTCGGCCGCAGGCTCAGTGACTCGGAAATTCTTGTAACAGCAGACACCATGGTGTTATGCGGGGGAAAGATTCTGGGAAAACCGAAGGATAGATCCGATGCATTCCAAATGTTGAAAATGTTGTCAGGGAATAAACACAACGTTCTTACGGGTGTGTGTATCAGAGACAATTACAAAGAGAGAGCCTTCACATCTGAAACTACAGTTTACTTCAGGGAGTTAAAGGATGATGAGATATATTATTACATCGACAATTATGCTCCGTATGATAAAGCGGGGGCATATGGAGCACAGGATTGGATAGGATACGTCGGAATCAGCCGAATTGAAGGCTCTTACTTCAATGTAATGGGATTACCGATACAAAGGCTCTGTACGGAACTTGAGCATTTTTTATCGGACTAATGTGTATTTTCCGTAAATCTCCCGGATAATGCCTCTGTCTATCATGTCCCTCAATATCTCAATATAGAGGTTGCTCCCTTCTCCCATACCAGCGCTTATTTCATCAAGGGAGAGAGGTGATTCCGAAAGCATGTCCCGGAGTTTATCCTCGATTACTTTATCAGATTGTCTTATATCTTCATTCCTTTTATTAGCAATGCAGACATCACAAGCCCCGCAATCATCCGCTCCGCGTTGTCCGAAATAATTAAGAAGCATAACAGATCTGCAGACATTTGTCGTTGTAACATAATCTATCATGCTCTCAACCCTTTTCTGATAACTCCCCTTTCTTTTTTTATAGTTCTCCTCCGAAAAGAGAAGTCCTCTGTTTTCAAGTCTCTCTACCCTTAAAATAAGCAAAGGAGATCTCACTGCCGGTATGTAATCTATGACATGCATCCTTGAGAGCATAATCAGATTTGCTGTTATGTTTGCCTTGTTGTTTCTTGAAACTCTGGCTATATATTCCTCATCTATAGGAACAAAAGCAGAAAACAGTGATGTGTATAGCCTCATAAGTATCTTCACAAATGAATCAAGAGTGCTGTTTTTAAGCTGAATTTTATATAGCTCGTCCCTTGAAACAGTAAACATAATTCTTGATGGGTTTTCCAACTCCTCAGTCAACTCCCAATACCCCTCTCCTTCAATATACTTTATCGCATGATAAGCATTGACAAGGTGTAACCTCTCCTTCTGAGCAAAGTCACTGAGGTTGAACTTTATTACATCTCCCTTACCTGTGCCGTAATCGTAGCCGATATAGTTGAATAACCTCTGGTATACCTCCTTCAGATATTCAAACGAAGGGAATGTCACCTCCATTATCTGTTTAATCCTCTTTATATCCCGTCTGTTCCATAAAAGTATTGCATAAGAGCGTTTCCCGTCCCTTCCTGCTCTTCCTGCTTCCTGAAAGTAAGCCTCTGCAGATTCAGTAAGATCAAAGTGGCAGACAAACCTGACATCGGGTTTATCAATGCCCATACCAAAGGCATTGGTGGCAACAATCACCCTTGTCTCCCCCTTCATCCATGAATCCTGTTTTTTTGATCTCTCAGAAGCCTCATATCCGGCATGGTATGAATCGGCATTTATCCCTTGAGCATTTAAAAATGCAGCTGTCTCCTCTGCCCTTTTCCTTTCACGTACATATACAATTCCCGAACCATGTACCGAAAGTGCAATTTTTAACAACTGTCCGCTTTTATCCTCTGTCTCTCTTACCACATAAGAGAGATTCTTTCTCTCAAAACTTGATTTAAGAAGGTTCTCCTTTCTGAAACCCAGCTGCTTCATAATGTCTCCCGCAACATCAGGCGTTGCCGTAGCTGTAAGGGCTATTACGGGAACATCTCCGGTCAGTTCTCTTATATCCCTGATCAGAAGGTAATCCGGACGAAAATCATAGCCCCATTGGGATATGCAGTGCGCCTCATCGACAACCAGAAAGTTTATGCTCATTCTGGATATCCTGACCTTGACCATTTCACTTTGTAACCTTTCAGGCGAGAGATATAGAAACTTGTAATCACCGAATATTGCGTTGTCCAAAGTATAGTCTACCTCATTCCTGGTCATACCGGAATGCACGCAGATTGCCTTGATTCCCCGTTTCTGGAGATTTTCCACCTGATCCTTCATCAGTGCAATCAACGGTGTTACAACCAGGCATATCCCATCACACATCATCGCTGGTATCTGGAAACAGAGTGATTTTCCACCCCCGGTAGGAAGAAGGGCAAGAGTGTCCAAACCGCTGACAGCAGATTGAATTATATCCTCCTGCATAGGCCGGAACTGGTCATAACCCCAATATTTCTTTAATATTTCAAGTGCACTTTCCATTGAACTTTATGGCCTGATTTTTGTTGCTAAATTAAGCATTTTTGTCCATATTAAAGATAGTGAAAAATATGCGTATTAATAATAAATTCAAATAATCTATGACAAGTATCGATTTGACAAAGTACGGTATCAGAAACGTAAAAAATGTAATCCACAACCCCTCTTATGAGGAACTTTTTCAAGCTGAGATCTCTGAAAAAAATGAAGGTTTCGAAAAGGGCACTCTCACAAAGACCGGAGCAGTCTGTGTAAAGACTGGAATTTTTACCGGACGTTCTCCTAAAGACAAATACATTGTAAAGGATGCAACCAGCGACCAGCATATGTGGTGGGACGGCAATATCAACAAGCCGGTTAGTCCAGACATTTACAATGAGTGTAAGACTATTGTTCAGAAACAAATTTCTGACAAGGAGACTGTATATGTAATGGATGCATATTGCGGCACTAATGAAGATACCAGGCTCAAAGTACGTTTTATCATGGAGGTTGCATGGCAGGCACACTTCGTAAAGAATATGTTCATCCGTCCTTCACAATACGAGCTGGAGCACTTCGGTGAACCTGACTTTGTTTTCATAAACGGATCTAAGGCTACAAATCCGAAATGGAAAGAGCAAGGTCTCCATTCAGATGTGTTCGTTATGTTCAACCTTACTGAAAGAATGGCTGTCTGCGGCGGTACCTGGTACGGCGGTGAGATGAAGAAGGGTATTTTCTCTATGATGAACTACTTCCTACCAATCAAGGGCATCGCATCTATGCACTGCTCTGCAAACGTTGGTCAGGATGGTGATGTTGCAGTGTTCTTCGGTCTTTCGGGAACAGGTAAGACTACCCTTTCTGCAGACCCTAAGCGTTACCTTATCGGTGATGACGAACATGGATGGGACGATCATGGTGTATTCAACTACGAGGGTGGTTGCTATGCAAAGACTATCAACCTGAGTCAGGAAAATGAGCCGGATATCTGGAATGCAATTAAAAGGGATGCTCTTCTTGAGAATGTAACTGTTAACGAAGACGGCACACCTGATTACTCAGACGGGTCTGTAACCGAGAATACCCGTGTATCATATCCTATTTATCACATCAACAAGATAGTTTTACCTTCTAAAGCAGGACATGCAAAGAAGATCATATACTTGTCTGCTGATGCATTCGGTGTACTTCCTCCTGTATCTATCCTTGACAGAGACCAGGCTCAGTATCACTTCCTGTGCGGTTACACTTCAAAACTTGCAGGAACAGAGAGAGGCATCACAGAACCGGTTCCATCATTTTCTCCTGCATTCGGCGAGGCATTCCTCACACTTCACCCTACCGTTTATGCATCAACTCTGGCCAAGAAAATGGATGAGCACGGAGCAAAGGCATATCTTGTAAACACAGGTTGGAACGGAACAGGTAAGAGAATTTCAATTAAGGATACTCGTGCTATTATTGACGCTATTATCGATGGTTCAATCGAAAAGGCTGAGACAAAACACATTCCTATCCTGAATCTGACTGTTCCTGTTAAGCTTGATAATGTATCAGATATCCTTGACCCAAGAAGTACTTACTCTGACAAGAGCGTATGGGAAGAGAAGGCAAAATCACTAGCTGCCAAGTATATCAAGAATTTCGAGCAATACTGCGATAATGATGCGGCTAAAGCCCTGGTTAAATCAGGACCGCAACTGTAGTCTTTTAATATTAAATCTTAAGAGGATATTCATTTTTTTGAGTATCCTCTTATAATTTTACTAACTTTGGTTTATAGTTATAATATAAACCAACTTATCCTATAATATGAAAAAAACGCTTATCATCATCACATTTGCGGCCCTTTTGGCAGGATGTGGAAAAAAAGACGAAATGAGGTTACAGGAAATCATTACCAGTACTGAAGACACAGTGCGCCCTTTGTTAAAAGTGGCAGCTATTGCATACTGGAACGGAACAATTACCGGAGATGCAGCCGAGTTCAAAAAATACTCTGATGCAAATATCCAGATCACAGGAATCCTTTCAAACCCTGAAGTATTTGCAGAACTTAAGGCAATTAAAGAGAGAGGGAAAATAAAGGACTCTCTCCTTAACAGACAACTTACAGTCCTTTACAATTCATTTCTTGCAAATCAGACAGACACAGCTCTCCTCAATCAGATTATCAACAAGACTTCCGCACTCGAACTAAAATACGCCGAATATCGTGCGAACTTCAAAGGAAAAGAGATTTCAGACAATGAAGTAGAGAATATTCTTCAGACATCTACTGACAACAAGGCGCTCGAAGAGGTGTGGAAGGCACACAAGGGAATCGGACCAGTTGTAGCATCTGATGTAATAGAGATAGTCAAACTTAGAAACAAGGTTGCCACATCTCTTGGTTTTGAAAACTATCACAGTATGTCTCTTGAACTCTCAGGTCAGAACCCTGCAGAGATTTCAGCTCTCTTTGATGAGCTGGACTCTCTTACCAAAAATGCATTCGCAGCATTGAAAGGCCAGATGGATTCTGTATTTTCCGTACGTTACAAAGTTCCCGCAGAAAATCTGATGCCTTGGCATTATCAGGGAAGATATTTCCAGGAATCACCAAAACTATACCCTGTTGATCTCGACTCATACTACAAAGGGAAAAACCTGGAGCAGCTCACTTCTGACTTCTATATGGGCATCGGAATTGATGTCTCAAAGGTTATGCAAAACAGTGATTTGTATGAAAAACCGAAGAAAAACCAGCATGCATACTGCACTGATATTGACAACGAGGGAGATGTAAGAGTCCTTTGCAATATAAAAGACAATGAGCAGTGGATGGGAACAATGCTGCATGAATTCGGACACGGAGTATATTCATTAGGCCACGACAACCCTGAAAATCCGTTCTTACTCAGAGGAGCCGCACATACATTCACAACTGAAGCTGTTGCAATGCTGTTCGGAAGGCTTTCAAGAAACCCTGAATGGATGAGACAAAGCCTTGGCCTTTCACAGGAGGAGAAGGATAAAATTGCTTCAGATTGCGAAAAATCCACAAGACTTCAACAGCTTGTCTTTAGCCGTTGGGTACAGGTTGTCTATCGTTTTGAAAAAGCAATGTATGCAAATCCTGATCAAGATCTTAACAAGCTCTGGTGGGATTTGGTTGAACAATACCAGATGCTAAAAAGACCTGCTGACAGGAATGAACCAGACTGGGCCACTAAGATTCACATTGCGCTATACCCATGTTACTATCATAATTACCAGCTTGGAGAACTATTTGCATCGCAGATGCACTATTACATAGTTGACAACATTACAAAATCAGGCGATTACAAAAACGAATGCTATATTGGGAACAAAGAGGTTGGCAACTGGCTTAAAGAGAAGGTATTCAATGTCGGTATGAGGTATGAATGGAATGACATGATTGAGAGAGCAACCGGAGAAAAGCTGACTGCAAAATACTATGCAAAACAGTTTGTTGAATAGCGGATCTCCTACTCTTCCAATTGATGACAATAAGTGCCTCTCCTAGGGAGGCACTTTATGTTTATATCAACCCCATCTGTGACTCCTATCTGTAAAAGCGATGAAGAGGCAGAAGCATAAGCGAGTTCAGGTGTGTTGTTATTCTCACTCAAATGGCACAAAAATAGATTTTTAAGATTTGAGTTATATATAACTTTCAAAGCTTCTGCTGTCTGAATATTGCACAAATGGCCATGTCCGTTTTTAATTCTATCTATTAAAACTTTAGGATAATTTCCATCCATCAGCATTTGGTGGTCATAATTTGACTCCAGTATCAGATGTCTAGCTTTCCTGGAATAGTCAACCATCTCCTTGGTTACTTCACCGGCATCAGTTATGATTGTAAATTTCTCTCCTCTGAAATCTATATGATATCCTAAAGTCTCTTTTGCATCGTGAGGGACATCAAATGGAGTGACACATACTCCTGAATATTCATAACAATCTCCCTTCTCGACATATTTTCTGCAATCATCCATGCAGCCTCTGGTGCATGGGTGAACAGAGAGGGAATCATGCAATTTTTTTGTTGCTATTACAGGAGTTTTGAATTTTTGAGCGAATGTGCCGAGATATTTTATATGATCAATATGGTCATGTGTAACCAGCACAAAAGAAATGGATTCCAATGATATACCGAATTCAGACAGACGTTTCTTAATCATTCTTGAGGAGAGGCCAACATCTATTAAAAGAGAAACCTGTTCATTGCCTATATAGTAACAGTTACCGCTACTCCCGCTTGATAAACTTATAAACCGAGTCATAAAAGATCAAGAACCTCCTTTTCCAAATCACACTCCTGTGATGCAAGCAATGTTTGAAAACCGAGAGATCTGGCGGTCTGGATATTCAGAGAACCATCATCTACAAAAAGGGACTCACCGGGAATTATGCCTGTCTCACTTATTAATTTCTCAAAAATTTCAGCATCGGGTTTTGCCATCTTCATCTCATAAGAGAGGAACATCTTATGAAAGCAATCATCCATCTCATACCCCAAATTACGGAACAAGACTCTGACCTGATTCATTGCTATAGGATTTGTATTGCTAAGTAGATAGACATTGTAGGATTGCTTCAGTCTGCATATAAGTTTCAACTTATATCCGGGAATCTCTGCAAGGAAATCTGCCATTGCATTATCTATCTCCTCATCAGTAACATATCCGCCAATATATTTGCGAATGACATCTCTAAATTGTACTGCGTCTATTATCCCCTTTTCAAAATCGAGAAAAAAACCGTGTTGTACAAAGTCATTCAGTATAGTTCCGAAATCCTGAAATCCAATCTTTCTGAATGAGTTCACACAAGCGTTACGGTCCAGCCTGACGATCACCCCGCCCAGATCAAAAATTATATTTTTTATCATTACACTTCTAAATATAGATCTATTTAAAATACTTTTGCTTCATCTCCTGAAGCATAATCATCTGCCTGTAGGTAAACTCTCTCGGATTATCCCCTCTGGACTTAATAAAATTATGAATCTTACAATGGTTTTCCATCACATCAGTCCGCCAGAATGCATCCCTGAGTGTTCCACCCCACGTCATAAGTCCATGATTCTGCATAACCAGGACATAACGTCCTTTTGATCTTGTCTCTATTTGGTAGGTCATTTCAGAGGATCCGGGGATAGTGAATGGCGCAAAAGCCATATTGTCAATCCACAACACCTCTTCCGGGCTTAAGAGAGTCATCGGAAAGTTCTCGGAACACGCATAAGAAGAGGTATAAGGAGGCTGTGAATGTATAACGGCGGATGTGTCGGGATTTATTTTATATATCGCCAAATGAGAAGAGAGTTCACTCGTCGCTGTCATCTTCCCGAAGATATGTTGCCCGTTCATGTCTACAATAACCAGATCTTCCGGTTTGATACTCATTTTTGTCATTCTTGAAGGGGTTGCCAACAAGAGATTATCTGCCACCCTGACTGTAATATTGCTGCCGTTTGCCTGAACATACCCTTTGTGCCAGAGCAGATCGGCATAATAACAGATTTCATTGGCTATATCAATGAATTCCTCAATAATCAGCGGCAAATCATTGTTCTCTCTCATAATTCAGACATCATGGTTGTAATGAGTCTCGTCATTTTCTCTGCTGCCTTATTTGCAGCTATTATAACATCATTGCCGTCATTGACAAAATCTTCTGCAAAGTCGTGGGCCTCATTTGTTATCACAGACATACCAAAAACAGGAATATTGCTGTGTCTGGCAACTATTACCTCAGGAACAGTAGACATCCCCACAGCATCAGCTCCGATTCTTCCAAAAAACGAGTACTCGGCAGGGGTCTCGTAAGTAGGACCTGTCCCGGCCAGATAAACACCTTTTTTCAAGGTTATACCCAATTTAGACGCTATCAGTTCCGCCATCTTTATCAAGTTCAAATCATAGGGTCTTGTCATATCTGGAAAACGAGGGCCAAATTCATCCATGTTTTTTCCCATTAAAGGATTAGGCATCAGATTAATGTGATCTTTGATTATCATTAGATCCCCTACTTTAAAGTCCCTGTTGACACCACCAGCAGCATTTGAAACAAAAAGGTATGAGATACCCAATTTTTTCATAACCCTTACAGGAAGAGTCACCTGATCCATACCATATCCCTCGTAGTAATGAAATCTCCCTTGCATTGCTATAATAAATTTTCCTCCAAGAAAGCCCCCTATCAGATTCCCTTTATGTCCTAATGCAGTTGATTGTGAAAAATGAGGGATGGATGAGTATGGTATTATGGTTTGATTTTCTATCACATCGGCTAGTCCTCCCAGCCCACTTCCCAGAATTATACCGCATAATGGCCTCTTACCTTCCAGTTTTTCATTAATATAAGCTGTTGCCTCGTTGATTTTGGTTATGTACTCCATGCTGATTCTATAAAAGTTGTTTATATAATTTATTTACCATTTGTATTATTTCATGCTCTCCTTCCACCATGCGATTTTCCATAAGAACTTTGCCGTCACAAATAACGGTATCGACACATGAACTGTTTGCAGAATATATAAGATTTGCCATAAAGTTTATGTTTGGAGTAAAAGCTATACTATCAGTATCAATAAGTGACATGTCTGCAAGATATCCCTCTTTTATGACACCAATAGGCAATCCCAGAGACTTTCCTCCATTTTCTGTTGCAAGAGACAACAACTCGTCCAACGGCATTATGGTAGGATCTTCTCTCCATGCCTTCTGGACAAGAGCTGTTGTTTTCATCGTCTCGAGCATATCAAGGTTGTTGGAAGATGCGCAGCCATCCGTACCAAGAGAGACTACAACCCCTGCCTCCTTTAATTCCTTGTATCTGAATCTGTATCCTGATGCTATTTTTAAATTCGAATTAATATTGTGAATAGCCTTTACTCCTCTCTCCGCAAATATCATAATATCCTCATCATCAATCCACAAAGAGTGAGCCGACAGAGTCTCCGGTCCTAAAGCCCCAAGGCTGTCAAGATATCTTGCAGGGGTCAGGCCATGCATCTTTATTGAATCCCTATTTTCAGATTCAGTCTCAGAAATGTGGATATGAACCGGCAATCCTCTCTCCCTGGCAAACCCGGCAGCCCATTGGATCATCTCCGGGGAGACGCTGTATGGTGCGTGAACACCGACAGAAAATGTATTTCTTGAAGACCATCCTTTTGAAATCTCATACATTCTTTCACACTCCTCTTTTAAGAAAGAGGACTTGGATTTATCCATAAGATCCAGAATAACATACGAATGGACAGACCTTAGTCCCATCTCTTCTGTTGCAGATACAGCGGCAGGCAGGTTCCAGTATTGATCATTAAAACAGGTTGTGCCTGACTTAATCATCTCAACACAAGCCAGCTTGGTTCCCCAATAGACAAGTTCGTCAGTAAGTTTTGTCTCAGTAGGCCATATAATATTCTGAAGCCAGTCCATCAGAGATATATCTTCTCCTATACCTCTCATCAAAGTCATGGCTGCATGAGTATGCATATTCACGAAACCTGGAATGACATATTTTCCTTTTCCGTCAATTACTCTATCAGCATCAAGCTCTATCTTACCTGAAATGGTTTCAATTCTTCCATCTTTGATAAATATATCTTTCCTTTCGTTATTAAGAATAACATTTTTGATTAATAGTGCAGGCATCTTAAATTATTTATAAATGTAAAAATAGAGAGTTTTTTGCTCTAACTAAAATATATTTGTTATCATTGTTAAGAATATGAAGATTCTATGGTTAGATATAAATGCCTCTTATTCACACTCGTCACTGGCTTTGCCTGCTCTGCACTCTCAAACGGAAGGGTGTTCAGAGAAGCAATTTGACTGGTGTATCGTTTCAGGCACAATAAATAGAGAGCCTTCCATCTCTATAAATGAAGTCATTAGTCATAAACCGGATGTAATATTCTCAACTCTCTGGCTTTTTAATCACAATTACACAATCTCTCTTCTTTCAAGAGTTTCCTCTCTTTTGCCGGATACCCGTATCATATTGGGAGGGCCCGAATTTCTAGGCAACAACGAATGCTTTCTCAATAGAAACAAATTTGTGACTGCTGTGTTCAGAGGTGAGGGAGAGGGTCAGATTAACAACATTCTCAAAGCGCTGGACGGACAAATGGAATTGTCTGATATTGAAGGCATTTGTATGATAGACAGATCATGTTCATATATAGACAATGGCTGTGCAGTTGTATCCTCATTCAGCAAACTTGTTCCACCCGAAAACTCAAGATTCTTCAGATGGGACAAAGCTTTCATACAAATAGAGACATCCAGGGGCTGCTTCAACAGATGTTCATTTTGTGTCAGTGGAAATGAGAGGAAAATTGATAAGATCGACCTCTCATCTTTAAGAAAAAGACTTGAAACTGCCAGAGAAAAAGGGATAAAGGAGATCCGCATTCTTGACAGGACATTCAATGCTGATTACAAGTATGCTATCAGTTTGCTGGACATCTTTTCAGACTATCAGTCAATGACATTCCATCTGGAGATACATCCTGCATTCATTAACAGCAGTTTAAAAAAACGGTTGGAGAGCCTTCCTGCCGGCTTACTCTTTCTTGAGGCCGGCATACAGAGCCTTAGAGATGAAGTTCTTTCGGCATGCAGCAGATCCGGTTCATGTGCAAAAGCTTTGGAAGGACTTAAATATTTATGTTCTTTGAAGAAATTCAAGGTTCATGCAGACCTGATCGTTGGCCTTCCAAACTATCATTACAAACAACTGACAGAAGACATCTCAACGCTCTCACATATTGATGTTGACGAGATACAAGTGGAGAAGCTGAAACTACTTCCGGGGACAAAAATGAGGAGTGATGCCGGAGATTTAAAGATTGTATTTTCAAATGACCCTCCATATGAAGTGTTGCAGACTGAAAATATGAGTTATCAGGAGATTTTCAACTCTTCCCTTCTTTCAAAAATAATTGACATCTGGTACAACAATCCGATATGGCATAGTGCATGCAGGGAAGGCATGGTAAGACATTCAGACTTTATAGATAATATTTCATCTTTTTGCCAAAAGAGTTTATCATTAGAAACCCCTCTGTCAATTATGAAAAAAGGCACTGTCCTATATAATTTCTGCAATATGTATTATCCTGACTTATCACCTCTTATTAGAGAAGCATGGGAAAAAGCAGGTCTTTCCCCTCACAAAGGAGCCGGAAAATTTTCAAAAGAGAGTTAATTTATAAACATATCATATTATTTAATTTTTATTACTTATTATTACCTTTGCCTCAAATTTTTTAACACATGATAACAAAAGAACTCATTTCTCCTAAAAGCATTGTTGTGGTAGGTGGTTCTGAAGAGACCCAAAAACCGGGAGGTGCTGTCCTTAGAAACATAAAAGAGTCCAATTTCAAAGGGAAACTCTATGTTGTAAACCCTAAATCAGAATCAGTTCAAGGAATAAAATGCCACAAAAGCGTTGAGGAACTTCCTCAGATAGATCTTGCCATAATTGCTATTCCTGCTAAATTATGTCCGGATAGCGTTGAAATACTTTGCAGCAAAAAGATGTGCAAAGCTGTAATTATTCTCTCTGCCGGTTTCCATGAAGACGGCCCTGAGGGTACTGTTTATGAAAATAAAATAGTAGAGACAGTAAACAGAACCGGTGCCACATTGATAGGTCCTAACTGCATAGGTGTAATGACACCAAATTATACCGGTGTTTTTACAAAACCCACCCCGGTACTCAGTAATAATGGTGTAGACCTTATCTCCGGATCCGGAGCTACCGTGGTTTTTATTTTAGAGACAGCAATGCAGCTCGGGTTAAGGATTTCTTCTGTATTCTCCGTAGGGAACAGTGCCCAGACAGGTATAGAAGAGGTTCTGGCACACATGGATGAGACATATATTCATGGGAAAAGTTCACCTGTCAAACTCCTGTATATTGAGAGCATAAACAACCCTGACAAACTCCTTAAACACTCTGTATCTCTTATAAACAAAGGTGCGAGAATAGCTGCCATAAAAGCAGGGACAAGTGATGCAGGAAGCCGGGCCGCATCTTCTCACACAGGAGCAATGGCAACTCCAGACTCTGCTGTATCAGCTCTGTTCAACAAGGCCGGCATTGTGAGATGTTTCAGCCGCACTGAACTCGTTACAGTCGGGGCTGTAATGATGAATAAAATACCTAAAGGCAACAAAGTTGCCATAATAACACATGCCGGTGGTCCTGCCGTAATGCTCACAGACACCCTTTCCAACAATGGACTTAACGTTCCTCACATTTCGGGGGAGAAAGCAGACAACCTGCTTAAAGAGCTGTATAAAGGTTCCTCTGTATCGAATCCTTTAGATTTCCTCGCCACAGGGACAGCTTTGCAGCTCGAAAAGATAATAGATGCCTGTGAGAATGATTTTGACGTAGACTCTATGGCTGTTATATTTGGCAATCCGGGACTCACAAAGGTATTTGATGTATATGAGACACTTTTCAAAAAAATCGAAGAGTGCAAAAAGCCTATATTCCCTGTTTTACCATCCATTGTTAATGCTAAAGGTGAGATAGACAAGTTTAAGGAACTCGGTGGAATATGTTTCCCTGACGAAGTTCAATTCGGAAAGGCATTCGGGAAGGTTATGGGGCAACGAGGCTCATTATATAACACACAGCTTCCTCCTGTGGATAAGAAAATGATTCGCAACATTATCGACAAGGCTCAGAATGGATATCTGTCTCCCGACCAGGTTCAGGTGCTTCTTGATGCTGCCGGTATAAGCAGGGCAAAAGAAGCCGTTGTAGATAAAGTTGATGCTCTAAAGAAGGCAGCCATAGAAATAGGCTTCCCGATGGTTATGAAGGTTGTCGGCCCAGTCCACAAGACAGATGTAGGTGGTGTGGTTCTCAACATTACAGAAGAGGAGACGATGATAATTGAGTTCAACAGAATGATGAACATCCCCAATACCACATCAATATTGCTTCAGCCGATGCTCACAGGTACACAGATTTTCATAGGTGCTAAAAGAGAGGAAAAATTCGGGCACTTGATTATGTGCGGGCTTGGCGGCATTTTCATTGAAGTACTTAGTGATGTTAGAAGTGCCCTCTCTCCTGTTTCCAAGACGGAGGCAGACGAGATGATCAAAGGACTCAGAGGATATAGGATGATTAAAGGGACAAGAGGTATAGAAGGCGTTAACGAGGTTGTTTTCAATGAAACTATCAGAAGAGTTTCCGCCCTTTGTAATGCCGCACCGGAAATTTTCGAGATGGATCTGAATCCTTTGCTGGGAAATTCAAAACAGGTAATTGCTGTTGACGCAAGAATTAGGATTGAAAAGAGATAATAATAATCCAATGAAAAGATACTGGTTAAAATTCCGCACTCTGGACTCTAAAATCCAGGGTGCAATACTTCTTATTGTTATTTTGATAATAGGAATTATCATCAGATGGAATTTCATAATGGAAAGTATTATAAGAGGTTTTAAGTTTTTTTCTACATAATTGTTATTAAATATTGACAATTTATTGCGATTTAAAGCGAAAAGATGTAATTTTGTAAAAACAAATTAAAAAACTATAACAATATGGCATTAAGAGGAGCGATTGTGGTAGACAATGAAAAATGCAAAGGATGCGGAGTATGCCTTGCAAACTGTCCTACCAATACTATTGCATTGGCTAAAGAGGTTAACAGCAAAGGATACAACTTTGCATTCATGGCTTCACCGGAGTCCTGCACTGGATGTACAAATTGTGCAACAGTTTGTCCCGACAGCTGTATAACAGTATACAGGGTCAAAATTTAAAGAAGATAAAAAAAACTGATATGGCAGAGAAGATTTTAATGAAAGGCAATGAAGCAATCGCACGTGCAGCTATTCGCTGCGGATGTGACGGTTACTTCGGCTATCCTATCACGCCTCAATCTGAGGTTATGGAGACTCTCATGGAGGAAAAACCATGGGAAACCACCGGTATGGTTGTTCTACAAGCAGAAAGTGAAACCTCTTCAATCAATATGCTTTATGGAGGAGCTTGCTGTGCAAAGAAGGTAATGACTTCATCAAGTAGCCCCGGCATAAGCCTTATGTGCGAAGGTATAAGCTATCTTGCCGGCGCTGAGCTTCCATGTCTTGTGGTCAATGTTGTACGTGGCGGTCCCGGACTTGGGACTATTCAGCCGGGACAAGGAGACTATTTCCAAGCAGTTAAAGGTGGCGGGCACGGAGACTATAAAACAATTGTCCTTGCACCATCCTCAGCTCAGGAGATGTATGATTTTGTAGACCTCTCTTTCGAGTTGGCTTTCAAATACAGAAATCCGGCAATGATACTTTCTGATGGTATAATAGGTCAAATGATGGAGACAGTAGAGCTCAGACCTATAAAACCTAGGATTTCCAACGAAGAGATTATTGCAAAATACCCTTGGGCAACTACAGGTAAGCCTCAAAGTCGCAAGCAAAACGTCATTACATCCCTTGCAATGGATGCAGCCGTTCACGAAAAACTTAACCAACATCTTCAGGAAAAATACAAAATGATGGAGATGAACGAGGTACGTTTTGAGACATCCAACTGTGAAGATGCTGAACATCTTATTATTGCATACGGCTGTATGGCAAGAATATGTGAAAATACGGTTGAACAAGCTAGAAAAGAGGGCATTAAAGTAGGTCTTCTGAGGCCAATAACCCTTTACCCTTACCCTACTAAAGAGATTCAAAGGCTCGTTCCACAGTTGAAATCGATTATGTCTGTAGAGCTTAGTGCTGGACAAATGGTTGAAGATGTGAGACTTGCCGTAAACGGAAAAATTCCTGTAAACTTCTTTGGAAGACTCGGCGGTATCGTTCCTTCACCTGAAGAGGTACTGGATGCCTTTAAACAATCTATTTCGAAATAAAACATACAGAATATCATGGATCTTAAAGATATAATCAAACCGGAAAACAGAGTATACGGCAAAACACCTCTGCTTACCGACAACGTGATGCACTATTGCCCGGGTTGTTCACACGGGACCGTTCATAAGCTAATAGCTGAAGTGATTGAAGAGATGGGCATCCAGGAAAAGACTATTGGTGTTTCACCTGTAGGATGCTCTGTATTTGCATACAACTACCTTGACATAGACTGGCAGCAAGCTGCTCACGGGCGTGCCCCTGCATTGGCAACTGCAACCAAGAGGCTACATCCTGAAAAATATGTCTTTACATATCAAGGAGACGGAGACCTGGCTTCTATCGGAACTGCCGAGGTAATGCACGCATGTAACAGAGGAGAGAATATTGTTATAATTTTTATCAATAACGCTATCTACGGTATGACCGGTGGACAGATGGCGCCTACTACCCTTCTGGGCATGAAGACAGCCACAACGCCATACGGAAGAGACCCTAAACTTCACGGCAATCCTCTTAAAATAACAGAATTGCTTGCACAATTAGATGGCACATGCTTCGTTACAAGACAATCTGTACATAATCCGGCTAATGTAAGAAAAGCAAAAAAAGCTATACGTAAAGCATTCGAAAATTCTATGATGGACAAGGGTACATCATTCGTTGAAATTGTAGGTACATGCAACTCCGGGTGGAAACTTTCACCTGTCAAATCAAACGAATGGATGGTTGAAAACATGTTCCCTAAATACCCATTAGGAGATATTAAGGATATCTAAAAAAGGAGAAATATGAAAGAAGAGATAATAATAGCAGGTTTTGGAGGACAAGGAGTCCTATCTATGGGCAAAATCCTCGCATATTCCGGAATCATGCAAGGACAGCAGGTAACTTGGATGCCTTCATACGGTCCCGAAATGAGAGGAGGTACAGCTAACGTTACAGTTATATTGAGCGATTCCAAAATAAGTTCACCTCTGTTGAGCAAGTTTGACACAGCGATCATCTTGAATCAGCAATCTATGGATAAGTTTGAGGACAGCGTAAAACCAGGAGGGATAATGATTTACGACCCCAATGGCATTACCAGAAAACCTGTTCGCAAAGACATTAAGATTTACTCAATTAATGCTGTAGATATTTCAAATGAACTTGGAAACTCTAAGGCATATAATATGGTTGTACTTGGTGCATTCCTCAGCAAGAAACCAATAGTAAGCATGGATAATGTAATAAAGGGGCTGAAAAAATCAATTCCTGAAAGACACCACCATCTTATTCCGATGAATGAGCAAGCTATAAAAGTCGGAATGGAGAAAATAGAGGAGAGATAAACTTTCCAATCGTTGATAAATTATAAGAATAGCTTCCAAATGCTAATTTGGAAGCTATTTTGTTATATTTTTTTTATTTACTATCTTTGTTCCAATGCATAGCAGTTGTATGAGTGTGGATTATCATAATATAATAAATAGCCTAAAAGGAAAAATAGAATTGCTAATCTCCAGGTACGAACAGGTAGTTGCTGAAAATCAGAGATTATCTGCCGAACTTGACAGCTGCAAAAGTGCATTGGACGCAAGTACTAACAATGTAAAAGAATTAGAAGAAAAAGTAAATAAGCTACAGTTAGGTGAGGCTTTTAAAGCATCATCACAGGATGTGAAAGAGGCGAAACAGAAGATTAACAGAATTGTTAAGGAGATTGATAAGTGCATAGCTCTTTTAAATGATTAGACCGCTATTATGGAACAGCAATCAATAAGAATAAGCATAGCTGACAGGTACTACCCTCTAAAGGTAGCAGTTAATGATGAGGAAAAAATACGTGCTGCTGCCAAGATTATCAATGAAAAAGTTGATCTTTACAAGAGTAGGTATGTTAGCCGTGACAATCAGGATGCTCTTTCCATGGCACTTCTCCAGTTCGTTATACGTCTTATTGAGGCAGAACAGAGAGAGGAGAGCAACAGGATATTGGAGGAACTTCAAAACCTTGATACACTTCTGGATGAGTACATTAAAGTTAACCTTACCTGACTAGACGATTAAGTTTAGCCGTTGGTTTAGCTCTTTGCCAAAATCAACACTAAAAACATACCGAGCAGTACTCGACAGTCAAAAACAGGCCTGGGTTACCCTTCGGGGGATTCCGTTTACGGGACGTTGGAAGTTTGCGACACAAGTCGGAGCTCAAATCTTATTTATTAAGGTTTTTGTTAAACAGCTTTACCAGCGGCTTTTTTAATGTACAATACAAACTATATATATATAAAATGGAAATTATACTATCAATCTTACTACCCGCAATAGTGAGCTTCGGGTTGGCTTACTATGTGAGCAATAATATTTTACTAAAGAAAAGGAGAGAAGAGATTTTAAAGGCTGCTGAACAGGAGGGCGAAAACATAAAAAAAGAGAAGATTTTTCAGGCAAAAGAGAAATTTCTTCAGTTGAAAGGCGAGCACGAACAGCAGATACTTGAAAGGAACAATCAGGTTATCCAGATGGAGAACCGCGTAAAACAAAGAGAAATTGCCATTAATCAGCAAAACTCAGAACTACAGAAAAAGATCAAAGAGGTTGATAACTCGAAAGAACATATAAAAAATCAGACTGAATTCCTGGAGAAAAAGCAGGAAGAATACGAAAAACTCAGAACCGAGGCTATTCAAAAAATAGAAAATATTGCAGGTCTATCTGCTGTAGAAGCTAAAAATCAACTTATTGAAACAATGAAAGCCGAGGCAAAGTCGGAAGCACTTTCATACATAAGTGAAGTGATGGACGAGGCCAGACTTACTGCAAGTAAAGAGTCGAAAAGGATAATAATCAACACCATACAGAGGATTGCACCTGAAACAGCCATAGAAAATGCTGTTACAGTTTTCAACATTGAAAGTGACGAAATCAAGGGGAGAATCATCGGACGTGAAGGAAGAAACATACGTGCACTTGAGGCTGCCACCGGAGTTGAAATCGTTGTGGATGACACTCCAGAAGCAATTCTTTTATCTGCATTCGATCCTGTAAGAAGGGAGGTCGCAAGGTTAGCACTGCACCAGCTAGTTACTGATGGAAGAATTCACCCTGCAAGAATCGAGGAAGTTGTCGCAAAAGTACAGAAACAGCTTGATGACGAGATTATGGAGACAGGTAAGAGGACCTGCATTGATTTAGGCATTCACGGTTTGCATGTGGAGTTGGTAAAACTTATCGGAAGGATGAAATACCGTTCTTCTTACGGGCAGAATCTTCTTCAGCACTCAAGAGAGGTTGCGAATATTTGTGCAACAATGGCTTCTGAGCTTGGTTTAAATCCTAAAACAGCAAAAAGGGCCGGTCTTCTTCACGATATAGGAAAAGTGTCTGACGAGGATCCTGAATTGCCTCACGCTATCCTTGGAATGAAACTGGCGGAAAAATATAAAGAAAAACCTGATGTTTGTAACGCTATCGGTTCTCACCACGAAGAGGTTGAAATGCAATCCCTGATATCCCCTCTTGTACTTGTCAGTGACGCCATCTCAGGTGCAAGGCCTGGTGCAAGAAGAGAGGTAATTGAATCTTATATCAAGAGATTAAAAGAGATGGAAGACCTCGCCCTCTCATATCCGGGAGTGACAAAAACCTACGCTATTCAGGCAGGCCGCGAATTAAGGGTGATTGTTGGAAGTGAACAGGTAACTGATAAGGACTCCGAACAACTTTCACTAGATATAGCGAAAAAAATTCAGGACGAGATGGTATATCCGGGCCAGGTAAAAATTACAGTTATAAGAGAGACTAGGGCTGTAAGTTTCGCTAAATAGCCCTTGAAATATTTTTTAAAAAAAAGAATCAGAATTATCTGATTCTTTTTTTTTAACGAAACAATACATTTTTTTCGATTGAAACCTTTTCCGACACAAGTTGTTCCGGAACAAATTTCCAACTATTCAGCTTTCTTGGGCATAATTTACCATCTCTCTTCATCTTCTCGTATATAAGGCCTCTGATATCCTTTAGTCTTGATACAACCCTGTTATCCAGCTCTTCAAATGGAATTCCCGCACCATTTGTCAGAATATCTCCTCCACCGCTTGCTCGATATGATGACATTGCCACTCTATACACCTGGTTTGGATCAAATGGCTTTCCGTCGGCCATTGACAAAATCTTCACCCTTTCACCGTCACCTTTGGTTATATCCACTTCATATAATATTCCGGCTGCAGAGTCAAAATTAAAATGCATGTTTTTCAATCTGGCCTTGCCATTATCATTGTACTCCATAACTAACATGGGAGTATCAGGTGAACTTACCTTATTTACCCATTTTTTGTAGGAATATTCAAGATAGTACTTTACCTCCCGACCCGTAAGGTTTATTGTATACAAGAGGTTTTCAAAGGGATACAAGTTCATAAGACCCTGGAAGTTCATATATCCGGCCTTAAAGCTGAAATCGTAAGACAAGGGTGCCGCAAAAGAGATATCTGCAGATGTGCATTCCAGTTGCAAAGCATGAATCATATCTACATACTCTGAAGATCCGAAATAGGCTTCCTTTGACGAGAAATCCCTATCTACATATCCTATAATATTGTTTGTAAAGCTTTTAACGGTATTAAAGCGAGCTGAAAAATAGTGATTATAATCCGGGTCAGATGGTTTGTCGATAAGTGATATGACTGAAGGTGAGATCCTTTTGGTCACCACCTTTGAGTTTTTGTAAACCAGCTCTATAGTTCCGCAAGATAGATACCTTGCCCTGCTTCCTCCTTCAACTACCGGAATGGAATCTTTTCCATTCCACACATATCCTGCAAAAGAACGATGGTCGTGGGCCGCAAAAACCATATCAATACCCTTTACATTTGCTGCAACAAATTTAGAAGGATCCTCCAGCTGATATTGTTTTTCCTCACCAAGTCCTGCATGCATTGCAACTATCATAATATCCGGGACCTCTTTTTCCCTTATCATTCTTACATATCTCTCCAAAACCGGGATAACCTCAGTGAATTCTATTCCCTCATATAATGAAGGTGAAAGCCATTTCTTGATATTTGCATTTGTAAGACCAATAACTGCTATCTTTATTCCCGCTTTCTCAATAATTGTATATGGAGTGAAATATGGCTTCTCTGACTCTTTGTACACTGCATTTGCCGCAATATATGGCATCTTCAGCTCTTTCCTCACTTTGTCATACACTTTATGTCCTGTCTCAATATCATGATTCCCAACCACTACAGCATCATAGCGAAGATAATTAAAAACATCCGGGACTAGATTGACTTCAGTAGTGTCTATATAGTTATAGTAAAATACAGAGTTATCTCCTTGTAAATGGTCTCCTACATCAAGAAGTACTACCGCGTCTTCTCCTTTCTGCTCTCTTTCACTTTTGACATATAATGAAACCTTGCTCAGAGATGTTGATTGAACTACACCATTATATGTTGAGTCAAAAAAGAATCCGTGAATATCATTTGTGGCATATATATAAACAGAATATTTGCCATCCTTAATCTTATCCCTATCATTGTTGGTAAACGACAGAAGTGCAGCTAACGCAAACGAAACTGCTATGATTTTATATACTTTCATCATCACTCTTAATTACAAATTTATCTCCGTCCTTCCAGGCTCTGAAACCATCCCTGAATCTCTTCAAATCATTATGATTCAAATCATACAGAGACCACATATCATCTGAATCCCTAAAAATGGGAGCGAGTTGATTTCCCTTATAATCTGAAATAAAACCAATCGGGGAATAAGTGTTCTGAGGGTCACTCCCGGTTCTGTTTACAAATGCATAGTAACACAGGTTTTCAATTGCCCGGGCCCTTACAAGTGGATTAACCACGGACTCTCTTGAAGATGGCCAATTGGCAACATTTATTATCAGATCATATTCCAATCCTCTGTTTCTTGCCCATACAGGGAATCTTAAATCATAACATATCTGAAGAAGGATGTTCCACTCTTTATACTTAACTATCACTCTATCTATGCCCTGTGAGAATACTTTATTCTCTCCCCCATAACTGAACAGATGCCTTTTGTCATAATGCCATTCATTGTCAGGTGTTACAAAAAAAACTCTATTATAATATCTGCCTTTCTCATAAATTGGAATAGAGGCCATTATGGCAACAGAGCAATCTTTACTGACTCTTCTCAGCCATGTGGCTGATGGACCATTCATACTCTCTGCAATGGCTTTGTTGTCAATAGAAAAACCGGTGGAAAAAAATTCCGGGAACACAATTATGTCAATTCCGGAGTTTTGTTTGAACAAAGAATCAATCGTAATTTGATGATTGTTAAGGTTCCGCTCTGTCTCCTCCCAAAAAACAGATGTCTGGCAAAGTGCTATCTTCATTTACATATAATAAGTACACAAAGATAACTAATTCCTGCTGTATATTTTATCCACAATTATTGCGATTGCTCCATCTCCTGTCACATTACATGCCGTCCCAAAACTATCCATAGTTATATATAGAGCAATCATCAGAGCAAGATTTGTCTGATCAAATCCCAGCATAGACTGAAGGATACCTGTTGCAGCCATGATTGCTCCTCCTGGCACTCCTGGGGCTGCAACCATAATCACTCCCAACATAAATATAAAACCGGCAAAATGATCAAGACCCGCCGGTATACCCAGCATCCACATCAAAGAATAAGCACAGGCAGTAATTTTCAGTGTGCTTCCCGCCAGATGTATGGTGGCACAAAGAGGAACAACAAAATCTGCCACATCACCATTGACACCATTCTTTGAAACTTGAGCCCTTGTTACAGGAATTGTAGCTGCTGAAGACTGTGTTCCCAAAGCCGTCATATATGCAGGTAACATATTGTAAAGTGCTCTGAAGGGATTTTTTCCTGACACCAGCCATGCTATAAAATATTGAAAGAGAAGCCATATAATATGCATGGCAAATATTATTAAGATAACCTTAAAAAAGAGCCCTAGAACGATAGTGACTTGACCCTCTTTAGCTAATTTCAGGAATATTCCGAAAATATAGAATGGGAGTATGGGAATGATAGATCTATTTATAACAATATTGATTATATCCTTGAATTCATTTACCAAAGCTTTGATGGTTCCTCCTTTTATTATAGAAAGCGTTAATCCTAAGATAAAGGCAAGCACAAGTGCAGACATAATATCTACAATAGGTGGTATAGTAATGGAAAAGTAGGATGTTATTTTCCCTGCACCTTCCGTAACTGCTGAATTCATAGAGGTACTCCTCTCCATCATCAACGGCAGTGAAAAGCTTGTGGTAAAATATGAGAAAAATCCTGCAACAAGAGTTGATGTATATGCGATTAATACTGTAATGACCAATAATTTACCGGCACCTTTACCAAGGTCGGCTATACCTGGAGCCACAAGACCAATAATTATTAGTGGAATGATAAATGAGAGGTAGTTTCCAAAAATATCAGTCAAAGTCACTACTGCTCGGACTATCTCTGTCGGTGTAATAAATGCAGCTGAAATTCCCAGAATAATTGCAACTATTACTTTGGGAAGTAATCCAAATTTAAATTTTGTCATGAGATATACCTATTTTTTGAAGCTCTTATCGTCACCTTTGATTACACCCACGCCAAAGGTGCCGTCAGACTTGGACCAGGCCCTGTTCATTGTCTCTGTATTGAATACCATTGAAATATTTCCATTCTTGTCAACAGCTATGATTCCTCCGCCAGATCCTCCCATTGGGGATATTTTATTAAATATAACCTCTTTTGACGCATCTTCCAGAGTATAGTCCTTATAATCCATAAGAGCAGATATATCAAATGCCACAACTCTCCTTATCCAAAGTTCACCATGACCTGTTCCGGAAATGGCGGCAGTGCCGTTATTGGCATATGTCCCGGCGCCAATGACAGGAACATCCCCCACTCTGCCCCATTTTTTCCCTGACATACCTCCTGTTGAAGTTGCTGCAGCAAGATTTCCGCTCATATCAAGAGCTACACATCCTACAGTCCCGACAGGGCAGGGCTCTTCTGCTCCTTTTTTAATTCTCTCGTTTTGTTCTCTTCTCTGATTTGTTGAAAAATAGGAGTTATCTACAATATCCAATCCCTGACTCTTTGCGAAAGCAGATGCTCCCTCCCCAATAAGAAAAACATGCTTTGTACTATCCATGACCAGCCTTGCTGCTTTGACAGGATTTTTGACATCTCTCAGACCGGCCACAGCTCCTGCTTTTAGATTGGATCCATCCATTATTGCGGCATCTAGTTCATGAATTCCCTGAAGATTTGTCACAGCTCCCTTTCCGGCATTAAAGAGCGGGCAATCTTCAAGATAAATTACAACTGCCTGTACCGCATCAATACTTTTTCCCCCTTGCGAGAGTATAGACTCCCCTATCGAAAGAGCCTCAAGCATATGGTTTTCCAGAATCTTAATCCTTTCTTTTGTAAGATTAGGCGAAAGTGTTCCGGCACCTCCGTGAAGGGCTATTGACCATTTGGGATTCTTATTGTCATTCTGCCCAAAAAATGGCACGCATAAAAAAAGGAGCAAAAGAGTACTTAAGTATCTAAAATTATTCATCATTAATTGATTTGTCTTGATGAATCAAATTTACAAAAAATTAGATGCAAAAGAAAAAGCTGCCTAAGTTTTAGACAGCTTCTCTTATAATTGTTTCTAATGGGTTAGTTAGGAATAACCACCTTGATATCATCAAGGAATATTCTGTTCTTACCTTTACCAACGCCTTTAAGATTAAAGTCTCCACCCATGAATCTCAACTGAGTTTCTGAAGTTGCGCCAGTTATTGTAAAGGAGCGCTCAGTATTGATTTGCGACCATATATCAGTACATGTAGGGTCTGCTGTATAATCAGGCCAATTATCAATAATAAATTGAGAAACGGTAACTGTTCCCGGGCCTATAACACTAATGTTAAGATAATTGTCATCTTGAGTACCGGCTGCAGTCATGTACGGCACTGCTTTAAATTTCACAAGAACATTATGTGTACCTGCAGGCAATGCACTGAGTTTAGGGGAAATCAAATCTCCACCATAGCTGGTCTTTCCAACCTTCATAAATCCATAGCAAGCATATAACAGTGGTTGGTCGCTCGAGAATGAGTTAGGTGTTGAATACCAACCTCTGGCTTGCTCTTCAGGGGTCCATAAATCATATCTCGTTGCATCTGTAGTGTTAGGGAAAATGGTATTGCTGTATGTAGACCAAGTGAAATCTTCAAAAAGGACAATAGTACCCTCTCCTTTGCCCTCTTGTGTTACCTTAAGAGAAGCATTAAGATTAGGGAATTGTGAACAAGTGAAATTGATGTAACCCACTCTCTTATTAGTACCATTATTGGCAGTAGCGGCAAAAGTTATATCAGTACTTGAAGACCCTACATCCTCTGAAGCAACTGTCAACCAAGTAGAATTTGATGCATATGTATATGCAACATTTGCCTTTACGTTAATAGTAAAAGTCTGTTCCAACTGGTTGATATCCTTACCTGCAATATTGGATATGGTTATAAACGGAGTTGCCTGAGCCTGTGTAACTGTGAATAGGACAGGTTGTTCCTCTCCGTCTACCACAAATGCAAACTGCATCTCTCTGTTGACAAAAGTTCTGTTCTCTTCAACTATTACTTTTACGATACCATCGTCGTCTCCCTCGTTAGGAAAGAATCTAGCCCATGTATCTTCAGAGTTTGCCACAATCTTCCAAGGCCTATTGGAGCGAATCACGAATTTTAGGCCTGTAGTGTTTCCTGTATAGGCCACATTGTAACCAGTAGGACTGGTTGACTCAGTAGCATCTGTAAAGTTGAAATACGGCTCTCCGGTATCCTGAGAATTCTCTTTGTCACAAGAGGTAAACACAGCAACCACCATAAGAAGCAGTATATAAATGAAACCTTTTTTCATAAGTTTTATTTTAATAATTAATTATCTTTTGATTAATAGTATTGTATCGTTGTATTTTTTGCCAAATCGGTCTGTTACGACAACCTTGATCTCCTTAGCATCATTATCAGGCACTGCCGCGAAAAAGAAAAATGTGGTACGTGGCTTAAGGTAGTTACCTTTTTCAAAGTCGGATTGGGAAACCTTTCCCTCTTTTACCAACTCTTGCATAGATGTCTGGTATTTTGGATCAATAGATTTGAATTGTTCCATTTTTCCCATATATCTTCCATCCTGATACCACTCTACAAGCCATTCCGGATCCCAATTCCAAACCTTTGCTACGATTGCATCGGGTCTAACAGAGAATGAGCCTGATGGATATAGTTCCATCTGAAAATCCCTGCTTTGTCCAATTGTCTTAAAATACCACTCCGGATCTTTCTCATGCAGTTCAAATATCTGATATCCTGAAGGTGTTCCATCCATTGTGTAGAACAATTTCCAGAAAGCACCACAGGATGATGCAACATTATACTCAATAACTCCAGGAATTACTTCCAAATTAGAGTTTATGTGAGTGTGTCCTGTAATAAAGCTGAGCTTATGTCCCGAGAACAAATCAAGAATCTTCTGATGACCATTGGAAGGCTTGAATCCATCAATCCAGAACCTACCTACAGGTGCATGCATTGCTATAAAAACATTTGCATTCTCAGGAATAAAATCAAGGTATCCTTTAAGCCAATCAACCTGTTGTTGAGTAACATCCTCTACATACTGTTTGTTTGTGTCATAGATAATGTTGTCAAGTACAATAATGTAATTGTTCCCAAGGTTGAATCCATAATATGCAGGACCGAAGCAATCACCAAAGGCAGTACCGGTGAGCTTGTCTCCCTTGAGCTCCCTTTGGTGATCATGATTTCCTATTGCTGCATATACAGGGGCTTCCAGTCTACTGATAGCTTTTTTATGGTTATTGAACAGTGACATTGAATCCCATACTACATCCCCAAGATAGAGAGTTACGGTATAAATGCCCATTTTAGCATAATTATCAACTGTTGTCTTAATATCAGGAAGCACTCTCTTTTCAAAAAGATTGAACTGTTCAGTTGTTTTTGTCTGAGGATCACCTACGGCAATCAAGGCATAATCCCTGAAACCTGTCGGCTCCAATTCAAAGACAACACTATCTGTATTCTGCTCTATCTTCTTGAAAAACTGAGATATCCCATTGACTCTTACAGAAGTATAACCGGATGGGGTGAAAATGTAGACGAAACCGGCTTCAGGATTAACATCTATCTCAAAATGACCTTTTTGATCACTCTTTGTAAATGTATATCCGTCAGTAACAACAACATTCTCTATATAATCACCCTTTGATTGGACAACCCCGGTTATAGGTTTCCCATTCAAGGTAAATGAGACAAACAGTAAAATAAGTATGCTAAATAATCTATTCATAACCAAAATATATCATACAACTACAATCCTGATTGAATTGCTTGTTTACTCCACCATACCGGTGTTTTCATATTATTTTCACCACCCATCTGTTCCAAAGCTTCAGCGACATTTGCAGCATTGGTCGATACACTTGTCGGAGGATAACCGAAACGTGCAGGGAATACATTATCATTATATACAGTACCCTCTCCTATTGTAAGAACTGGGTATCCTGTCCTGCGATACTCATGGTATGCCTCCATACCAACCCAGAAGAGTGCAAGATACTTCTGATTGGCAATAAGTTCCTCCTTGTTTGTAGCAAGATCCCATGATGCAAGTTTAGAAGAGAGGAATGTGTTAACCTGAGCAGTAGTTATCGATGTTGGAGTTGCACTGAATGCTCCGAGTGCAGACCATTTTTCCATAGAAGCTCTTACACCGGCTTCGTAATATGTTTTGGCAGCAGCTGAGCCTCCACTGATATAGCCTTTGAGTGCGGCTTCAGCAAGTATAAACTGTATTTCTGCATAATCCATATAAGTAGCAGTTGCATCTTTCCTGCAGAACACTTTATAGTTTAACCAAGAAGTACCTTTGTCCACTGTTGCTCTTTCGATATCAGTGCAGCCTGATTTTGTTCCAATCCAGATGTTGTAAGGGTTATCTGCAACAACTGTATTCTTCTTGCCAATAATAGGAAGACGTGGATCAACATAAGTCTGGTTACCATTCTCTGTTATAACAGTCATACCTATCAATTGCCTTGTAAGCTTCCTGCCACTTTGTGTGAATTCACTCTCGGTAGTTGTACCAAATGTGTTAATATAAGGATCGTTACCTGAGAAATTGACAGTTGCATTATCATCATTGGATGTAAATACAGGATACTTTGATGAATTACCGATTATCTCAGTCATCTTTGCACCTACATTCATTTCAGAACGTCCGCTTACCCTGCACAGTAATCTTAGATAAAGAGAGTTGTTGAATTTTCTCCATTTTGCCATGTTGCCATTGTACATACCGTCCATAGAGGGATTTAGGAATGTAGGATTGGTTGCGTAAATATCATTTGCAGCTTCTAGATCAGCAAATAGAAATTGGTATACCTCTTTCTGAGTGTTGTACTTAGGAGTAAGTGTTCCGCCGACTTTACGACCAGAAAAAGCCTCTTCGTAAGGAATGCTTCCAAACATATCTGTCATGTTGGCAAAAAATAGAACCTTGAATGTGAGTGAAATTGCCTCAAGGGACTTGTCTCCATTTTCTACAGCAAGTTCGTGCATATGATCTACATTCTTACCATAGTTGGCATAAAAACTCCAGAAACCACCCCAGTCTCTTGAATCTTCAAGGAAGTACTGATGCTCACGGCGTGTAACTCCACCTGTATGTGCTGTAAACTGTACAAGTTCATCGTTATAATACCAAGTATCATTAACCCAGTTGTTGGCAGAATTGTACAGAATAGGTTCAAACATAGCCGATGCCTGAATCATACCGACAATTGTCTTGTTGGGATTTGTATTGGTCTCCTTAAAGTCCTTTGTACAAGAACTAAGAAATCCAAGTGCAATCCCACATATTATCATTAATTTTTTCATATTCTATCAATGTTATAATTAAAATTGCAGTTTCAGATTAACACCATAAGTACGAGTCATAGGGAATGCACCTGTCTCAATACCATTAAATACGTTAGTTCCTTGCAACATACCTCCCTCAGGGTCAAACTGTGGCCAGTTATCCCAAGAGAAAATGTTTGTTGCAAAAACTGCCAGGGAAGCTCCCTGAAGGAATCCTATTTTTTTGCACAATGTCTCAGGTAAAGCGTACTCAAGTCTTGCCTCTTTGAATTTGAGGAAAGATGTGTCAAATGTATTGGCCTCACCATTATAGCGATCCAATGTGAGTGCTTGGTAGTATGTATATATGCTGCTTGTAATTGTATTATTCTTAGAGCATACATATGTTCCATCGTCATTTGTAGAAACAACATTGACTCCGGAAGCGACCTTACCGTCATAACGTCCGTCAAGTGAGTTCTCCAGCTTACCCTGATATGAAAGAATACCGTTTGTTACAGAAAATCTGTGACCACCCCACTGATATGCAAATGCCATATTGAGAGTCAATCTCTTATATCTCAAAGATGTGCTGAAACCACCCTTCCAGTCAGGGTTAACATCACCAAGGTAGACATCTGCCTTAGGTGTCAAAGAAGGAAGACCAGTTGTAGCATCTATAAGTACCTGACCTGAACAGTCAATCTGATTACCTTTATCATCTACATAATAAGAACCTTCTGGAGCTCTCTTAAGACCGAACCCATAGAGTTTATTCATCTCGCCACCTACATAAGAATATACGTGAAGTCTTCCACCAATGGTTGTTCCCATATCTGTCTCGAGAGGTTGTGTTGGATCCCAGTCATCCTGCAATGCAACAAGCTTATTCTTATTCATAGACCAGTTCGCATTGATATTCCAAGTCCAATCCTTTGTCTTAACAGGAGTTGCATTTAGAGAAACCTCAATACCTTTATTGTTTATCTCACCGGCATTGATTTTCATTGAAGATGCGCCTACTATAGGATCTACATCGACAGATACAATCTGATTTGTAGTAGAAGAGTTGTAAAGCGCTATATCAACACCTAAACGGTTTTGCAGGAATTTTGTCTCGAGACCAATCTCCCAGCTCTCAACATTCTCAGGTTTGATCATGGGATTTACGATTGTACCTGGAAGACTGTATCCACCGCTGATCGAAGATGCAGAATAGTATTGGTCAAGAGAATAAGGAGATGTATCATTACCCACATTGGCCCAAGACAATCTTAGTTTTGCGAATGTAACAGCAGGTAAGTTTGTAGAGAAATCGAATACCTTGTCAAGTAGTACGCTCGCTGATACTGATGGATAGAAATAAGACCAGTTGCCTTTTGCAAGTGTACTTGACCAGTCATTACGCCCTGTAATATCCAGATAATATGTATCGTTCCATCCTACAGTTGCAAAGCCATACAAACTGTTTATTATCTTCTTGCTCCTGTATGTATAAGGATCAGGATAAATTCCGGAAGGAACGTTTGTAGTGTTGTATACACCGTCAATGTCCAGCTCTGCCAGTTCAACATCATTTCTTCTGTATGATGTAACCATGTTGTTACCGCCAAAAGCTCCGGTAATTGAAAGACGATTCTCAAAGAAATTGTTCTGATATTTTAAGAGAAAATCAGTGTTAGATTCAAAATTGATCAAAGATTGCTCCCTGTAGAAACCATTCTCCCAGACAGAGGTAAGTTTCGGTTTCCTCTGTGTACGGAACTCATTACCTAGGTCTATACCGGCTTTGACATCGAATGTCAAATGATCTGCAAGCTTAACATTGAAACCAGCTGAACCAAAGACACGGTCCTGATCGGTTGAGTTGAGTTCCTCATAAAGTACCCTGTATGGGTTGTAAGAGCCTGTTCCGGCAAAAACAAGGCTGTTACCGTTTTGTGAATATGTTGAATTTCTGTTTATTGCATTGAATCTACCCTGGAAATACTCATCTTTCCAGTTCTTCATTGCACTATTATTGTAACCCCACATCAAATCGTACATAACTGTTGTCTGGTGGTAACCAGCCATTGGCATATTGTCACTGTCTGTACGGTAATAGTTTACCTTAGTGTTAAATTTGATGTATTTATTTATCGGAGACTCAAAAGAGAAAGAGTATGCCTGTTTCCTGTAACCTGTATTAGGAAGAATCCAGTCATTGTCTGTATTTGTCATTGAGAAACGTACGTTTGTACCCTCTCCGTTGCTGCCATTGATTGCAAGTGTGTTTGTTGTTGTTATACCTGTCTGGAAGATTCCAGTGAACCAATCGTCCTGATATACAAATGGAGTTTTTACAATCTCTCCTGTTTCCCAGTTCTTACCATCGTATTGATAACGTAGCTTACTTGCATCAAATTTCTCACCCCATGCATAACGGGAGAGATTTCTTGTTGGATTTGTTGAAGAACCTGTTTCTGCTGATGTCAGTGTCCAGAAACAGAACTCGTTGAGGCCCATATCACCACCCGAACCATACTCTTTCTGGAATGCAGGCCAATAACCGGCTCTTTCTGCTGTGACTGTAGAGCTGAATGTTACACCAATTCCTTTCTGTTTTCTACCAGATTTTGTTGTTATAACAATTGCACCATTTGCAGCACGTGAACCATAGAGTGCTGTTGCAGCAGGACCTTTGAGGACCGATACCGACTCAACATCCTCAGGGTTGATATCACTTGCTCCGTTACCGAAGTCTACAGGGAAGTCTGCACCAGAGTTTGTGTAACTACTGCTTGAACTTGTAGCAGTTGTACCAGACCTGATTGGAATACCGTCAACAACAAACAAAGCCTCATTGCTACCATAGTTAAGTGATTGATCACCACGGAGGGTAACACGGAGAGATCCGATAGGACCTGAACTAGCTGTATTGAAAGTCAAACCGGCAACCTTACCGTTCATACCATTCAACCAGTTGTTGTTTGCAGCCTGGGTGATGGCATCACTATCAACTTTTGTCACAGCATAACCAAGAGATTTCTGCTCACGAGTCAAGCCCAAGGCAGTAACAACAAGCCCCTCAAGCTGGCGTGACTCAAAATCGAGAGTTATGTTTATAACTGTCTGTTTGCCTACTGTGACAGTCTTGGTTGTATAACCAACTGAAACAAATTCCAGAACTTCACCCTCATTAGCCTTGATGGTATAGGTTCCATCCATTTCAGTTGCAACACCACGTGTAGTACCCTTCACGACGACTCCACACCCGATTATTGGTGTCTTACCATCGGACTCGTACACGGTTCCTTTAATAGTGGCCTGTGCCCACATCGATACAGAAATCAAAGTGACAGAAGCCAAAACTAAGAACTTTTTCAAATAGATTTTAAGATTCATAGTTTTTAATAATTAGTTAGTATTTGATTGTTTCATAAGAATTATTTATTCCATTGATAAGCTAAAAGCTTTCGGACGAGTCATACTCTCTGTATAGACATTACCAAAACGGTCTGTCAGTTTTATCTCGAGAGTAGAGGTAGCACTTGATGCGGTTACTTCAAACATATGTGTAGTCTTTGCAGAGTCAAAAGTTGGATCTGCATTGAGATTAAATCGTTTCATAGGATAGGATATTATATGCAAAGGATCCTTGACAAATTTTCTTGTAACTGTCAATGGTGTTCCATTCTCCTTCACTTCTAGCGTACAAGCTGAATCCCAGCTAAATACATTGATCAAAACTATATTGTCAGTACTTTTGTTGGAATACTCACCGGGATAGGCTGCTGCATCAACAGCATAAGAACCTGTCGCGTTTGGTGCATATCTCTCTTTTGT
>JAQVBQ010000076.1 GCA_028690215.1 Bacteroidales bacterium
GACAGGATGTCTACTCGGATCCGGGTAGTTTCCAGTCTCGTAAGAATCAATTCGGCAAATATACCCTTGCAATAGAAAATGATAATCTTTTCCTTATTGGAGATGGATTTACCAAAGAGGGACAGTTCCCGTTTGTTGATAAATATGACCTTAAAACGCAAAAAACAAAGAGGTTGTACCAGTCTCCATACACAGACAGGATGGAAAAGCTACGCTCGTTTGTTGACTTTAAAAAGGGTGTGATCCTGGTTAACATTCAGTCAAAAAATGAGTATCCGAACTATTATCTCCGAGATCTGAATAAAAAGGATCCAAAGGCTCTCAAACAGCTTACCTTTTTCAAAAACCCTTTTGCTTCCATAGCAAATGTCCACAAAGAGGTTATAAAGTACAAGAGAAAAGATGGCGTACAGCTGTCGGGAACATTGTACCTGCCTGCCGGTTATGATAAGAATTCGGGAGAGAAGCTCCCTCTTCTCATCTGGGCATATCCGGAGGAGTTCAAGGATGCCGGTTCGGCCGGTCAGAACAAGCTCAACCCTAATGAATTCACATTCCCATATTACGGTTCATTCGTCTATTGGGTGACAAGAGGCTATGCTGTTCTGGACGATGCTTCGTTCCCAATAATTGGTGAAGGAGAGAAAGAGCCTAACGATACATTTATCGAGCAACTTGTTGCAAACGCAGAGGCTGCAATTGATGCCCTTGACGGGCTCGGTTATGTGGACAGAAAGAGAGTTGCAGTCGGTGGACACTCATACGGTGCTTTTATGACAGCCAACCTTCTTACACATTCAAATCTTTTTGCCTGCGGTATAGCAAGGAGCGGTGCATACAACAGGACACTCACACCGTTCGGATTCCAGAGTGAGCAGAGGAACTACTGGGATGCACCGGATGTTTACAACAAGATGTCTCCGTTCATGTATGCCGATAAGATGAAAACACCGTTACTCCTTGTACACGGAGATTCTGACGACAATATGGGAACCTTCACGGTTCAGTCTGAGAGATATTATCAGGCCCTGGCAGGGCTTGGAGCTCCGGTAAGGCTGGTGCTGCTTCCGAAAGAGAGCCACAGCTATGTTGCAAGGGAGAACATCCTTCACCTGTTATGGGAGCAGGATGAGTTCCTGGAAAAATATTGTAAAGGTAAAAAATAGAGGCAGACAACGATTATGAAAGGTATTAGCCGGTTAATGACGACATTTGTGATTCTCCTATTGGTTTCACAACAACTGTTTTCACAAAAAATCAGAATTGCCACATACAATATCCGTGTAGACGTGGCGGCTGACGCTAAAAAGGGAGACGGATGGGAACAGAGATGTCCAAAAATCTGTGATATTATAAAACTCCACGACTTCGAGTTATTCGGGCTTCAGGAGGCCAAGTCACATCAACTAAAGGCTGTTCTCAGCCTGTTACCCGGCTATTCTGCTATCGGAGTCGCACGCGATGACGGCAAGGAGAGAGGAGAATATTCTCCGATTTTGTACAAAAACGAGAGATTCTCCCTACTTGACAACGGTACCTTCTGGCTTGCGCCGGACCCTTCGAAACCTGCCCTCGGGTGGGACGCTGCATGTATCAGGATATGCACATGGGGAAAGTTTAAAGATAAAAAGAACGGCTTTGTCTTCTGGATGTTCAACACCCATATGGATCATATCGGAGTTGTTGCCAGGATTGAAGGGGCAAGAGTTATTGTAAGCAAGATGAAGGAGATAACAAAATCCTCAGATAATGTCTTGATTTCCGGAGATTTTAATGTTGACCAGAGGTCGGAGGTGTATGAGTTCTTTAAAAATTCATGGAATCTTAAGGATTCATACGAAATCACACCGTTCAGACTTGCATGGACAGGGACTATGAATGGCTTTAATCCCGATATGATTTCCGACAGCCGGATAGACCACATATTCGTAGGTCCCGGCTTTGAGGTAATGCGCTATGGAATCCTTACCGATTCATACAGGACATTGATAAGCGACGAGGAACGCAAACAGCCGGACTTTCCGAAAGAGATGATGTTCAAAAAGAGTGTGGTCAGATTTCCCTCTGACCACTATCCGGTGATGATAGAAGTGTCAACTGAAAGGTAGCGTTCACCGGTATCATAAGCAAAAGTGAGGATTCTTGAACCTTTTGGTATCTCGCTGATATTTTGATATATGGCAGCAAGTGAGGCTCCTGTTGATATACCGGCAAACAATCCCTCCTCTTTTGCTGCTAATTGTGCAAAACGAAAAGCCTCCTCAGCTTTAACCTGTATAGTGCCGGAAAGGATATTCCGGTTCAGGTTTTTTGGAATGAATCCGGCACCGATACCCTGAATCCTATGAGGTCCGGGTTGTCCACCAATGATTACCGGCGAATCATATGGTTCAACGGCAAAGATCTGAATACTCTTGAATTTCAGTTTTAGAACTTCACCTATTCCGGTCAAGTGTCCGCCAGACCCAACTCCTGTAATCATGTAATCAAACCCTTCCGGGAAATCGTTTATGATTTCTACAGCTGTAGCCCTTCTGTGGATATCAGGATTTGACCTGTTTTCAAATTGCATAGGCATCCATGAATCAGGAATCTCCTTGAGCAACTCTTCTGCTTTTGCAATAGAACCTTTCATCCCCAGCTCTTTGGGGGTAAGAACGAATTCTGCTCCGTATGCTGCCATTATTTTTCTGCGCTCCAAAGACATGGATTCAGGCATAACCAGAATAAGTCGGTAACGTTTTACTGCAGCTACTATGGCCAGACCCACACCTGTATTACCAGAGGTGGGCTCTATAATAGTACTTCCGGTTTTAAGCAACCCTTTCTCTTCTGCATCTTCCACCATGGATGCGGCAATTCTGTCTTTTATACTTGCGCCCGGATTGTTCTTTTCGAGTTTAATCCATACCTCGTGTTCCGGAAAAAGACGTTTTAATCGTAGATGCGGGGTATTTCCGATAGTCTGTAAAATATTCTCTGCTTTCATAATCTATTCTTATTTAATGCTATATGTTATATTACAAAATTTATGGCCGTTGATTTTTTTTCTGATGCACTTTTTACACGTATTTCACTTTTATTGCATACAATTGAGTGTGGTGCAACACTTCTGGTGAGCCACACATTTCCACCTACAACGCTGTCATGACCTATTACTGTTTCACCACCCAGTATTGTAGCCCCTGAGTAAATAATCACATTATCTTCTATAGTGGGGTGTCTCTTTTTTAATGCCTCCTCTTTTTTTACATTCAACGCTCCAAGAGTCACCCCCTGATATATTTTCACATTGTCTCCGATAACAGCTGTCTCTCCTATCACAACACCTGTCCCATGGTCAATGAAGAATGATTTTCCGATTCTTGCGCCCGGGTTAATGTCGATTCCTGTATTTCTGTGGGCATACTCGCACATCAATCTCGGTAATATAGGTATTCCAGCCACATATAGCGGATGAGCCAGTCGATAGGTTGTAATAGCATGGAATCCAGGATAGGCAAGGACAACCTCCTCAAGCGAACTTGCTGCAGGATCAAACTCAAGAATAGCATTGGCATCCAGAAGCAGTTGATTGTATATTTCCGGCAATGAGTCAAGGTATTTGCCTGTAACTCTGACTGTTGTAAAATTTCTTTGGGGCATAAAAGAATCAATAAGCTCATTCAGACTCTTTTTCAGATCATTCAATACAAGAATATTGTCAATATCTGATCTGTCGTTTCCTACAGGGAATAGTATATCAGTGAGCTGCTCGAGAAAGTTTATGACGGAGGCTTTTCCCGGGAATGCTGCTCTTGCTGCTCTGTTTGGTTCACCTATGAGGTTAATAAGATTGTTGGATGTCATTTTGGTAAGTAGATAAAATAAAAAAAGCCCTCTCAATCAGAAAGGGCTTACTATAGCAACTTTTTAGTATTGATTTACTTAAAACGGCATAATGCTCCCTTTCCGCATAAATTTATACAGCAGCAACAAAGGGTGTTATTTGCAGTTTTATATATCATAATTCGAAAAATCTTTTTCTAAATCAAAAACAAACTTCATACAAGAAAGTTTAAAACCCTCTGCTTCGGTTTACAATTATCAATGCAGCAATGACTCCCGGAACCCATCCGGCAAGTGTAAGAAGAAATACAATCAGCACGGATCCGCAACCGTAGTCAACTACTGCCAGCGGTGGGAAAATAATACACAGAATGACCCTGAGAAGTGACATGCTCTCTTACTGTTTCTTAAGGAGCGTTATAAATTCAGGTATCCGCCTTTTTGTACTTTCCAGGTCAAAAAGAGTATAGTTACCGCACTCCTCAGCCCTGGCACCCGGTACTTCGTCAATTGAAAGCATGGATTCGAGAGCCATTACCATAATGTCACGCATCTCACTCTCCGCATACTTTGTATATGTGAGTATATAAAAACCGGTAAGGCAACCCATAGGTCCCACATAGACAATCTCACTCTGAATGGATGACATTGTCCTCAGGTAATGTGCAAGCCAATGCTCCATTGTGTGCGACATCTGGGGTGTTATCGCCTCCCTGTATGCAAGAGTGGGCTTGACAAGACGGATGTCATAGGTGTATACGCTTCTCTTCTCATCTGCATCTCTGAGATATACCCCCGGTTCAAGAACAAGGTGGTTGACTTTAAACGAAGTTGGTGTCTCCATGATATTTTTTTGTAAAATTAAAAAAGAGTTTCCATTTTTGCACAAATATATCAGATAACCCCAAATGACATTAACCCACAATACTATGCTTATGTCCATGCATATGATGCAGATTAACGCTGCAGAGGGTGTTGGTATATAAGCTGATATAAAGAATCCAATATTTCCATCCTCTGCTAAATGCAGGGGTTTTTTTTTGTATTTATGACAGATCTAAGACGCATAATAAATGAGAGAATCCTCATACTTGACGGAGCAATGGGGACAATGCTCCAAAAATACGGGTTTGGGGAGAAGGAGTTCAGAGGGGAGCTCTTCAAGGATCATCCCGGGGAGCTCAGGGGCAATCTTGACCTGTTATCCCTGACTCAGCCAAAGGCCATTGAGGAGATTCACAGAAGCTATCTTGAAGCGGGAGCAGACATTATAGAGACAAACACATTCTCTTCGACCACGATTGCTATGGCTGACTATAATCTGGAAAGCATGGTCTACAGACTGAACTTCGAGTCAGCCTCCATTGCCAGAAAGACAGCAGATGAGTACACAAGGAGAGATCCGTTAAAACCGAGGTTCGTTGCCGGTTCTATGGGACCGACAAATAAAACGGCAAGCATATCCCCGGATGTAAACAATCCCGGATATCGGGCCGTGGACTTCGAAACTTTGAGAACCGCGTACAAGCAACAGGCCGAGGCTCTGATAGATGGCGGTGTTGATCTTCTGTTGGTTGAAACAGTATTTGATACATTAAATGCTAAGGCTGCACTTTTTGCCATTGAGCAGATAAAGGAGGAGAGGGGCCTGGATATTCCGGTCATGCTGTCGGGAACAATAACAGACAACTCCGGAAGGACTCTTTCCGGTCAGACAGTTGAGGCATTTCTCATATCAGTAAGCCATTTCCCGCTTTTTAGTATAGGATTGAATTGCGCTTTGGGAGCAGATCAACTCAGGACATATATAAAGAGACTCTCTGTGGCAACAGATTTCAATATTTCGGCACATCCTAATGCAGGTTTGCCCAATCCTTTCGGTGAATATGACGAGTCGCCCCAGAAGATGAGAGATGTAATTAAAACATATCTTGAGGAGGGGTTGATAAATATCGTCGGAGGGTGCTGCGGCACTACTCCGGAACATATAAGGGTGATTGCAGAGCTGGCAAGTCAATATAAACCAAGAAAATCACCGCGAAATCCGGAAAGCGACAGACATTTGAAACTTTCCGGTCTTGAGTCCCTCGTGGTTACAAAAGAGACAAATTTTGTAAATGTGGGTGAAAGGACAAACGTAGCCGGATCCAGGAAGTTCCTGAGACTTGTGAAGGAGGGTAAATATGGTGAGGCAGTGGAGATTGCCAGAGCTCAGGTTGAGGGTGGTGCGCAGATCATTGATGTCAATATGGATGACGGTCTGCTTGATGGTGTGAATGCAATGACCGAATTCCTCAATATGATAGCATCTGAGCCCGATATTGCAAAGGTGCCCGTTATGATAGACAGTTCAAAATGGGAGATCATTGAAGCGGGGCTAAGGGTTCTTCAGGGCAAAGGTATAGTGAACTCAATCTCTCTCAAAGAGGGTGAGGATGCATTCATTCATCATGCCGGAATGATAAGGAAATACGGGGCGGCGGTGATTGTCATGGCTTTTGACGAGAAGGGTCAGGCGGACACATTTGAACGGAGAATCGAGATATGCCGCAGATCCTATGAGATACTTGTAAATAGGGTTGGTTTTCCCCCTGAGGATATCATATTTGACTCTAATATTTTCCCCGTGGCGACCGGTCTTGAGGAGCACCGAAAAAATGCCGTGAATTTCTTCAAGGCAGCCGCATGGATCAGAAAGAACCTTCCATTTTCCGGTATCAGCGGAGGTGTGAGCAATGTCTCCTTCTCCTTTCGCGGTAATGACACCGTAAGGGAGGCAATGCATACAGCCTTCCTTTATCATGCAATCCATAACGGAATGACTATGGGTATCGTTAACCCGGAGATGCTCGGCATATACGATGATATAGAAAAAGAGCTTCTGGAGCATGTGGAGGATGTGCTTCTTGACAGAAGGGATGATGCTACGGAGAGGCTTCTTGCCTATGCCGAAAATATAGACGGGACCAGGAAAACGGAAGACAAATCCAATCCAGAATGGCGAGCCGCTTCTCTGCAGGAGAGGATTACCCATTCACTGGTTAAGGGTGTGGATGAGTTTGTGGAGCTCGATATGGAGGAGGCACGTAATCAGGTCGACAACCCGGTTGAGGTTATTGAAAATTATCTCATGACAGGGATGGATGTTGTCGGGGATCTTTTTGGAAGCGGAAAGATGTTTCTTCCTCAGGTTGTGAAGTCGGCAAGGGTGATGAAAAGGGCAGTGGCCTACCTTCTTCCATACATTATGGAAAGAGGTGGAAAGGAAGAGCTTTCGCGGAAGAGTTCCGGCAAGATCATTCTTGCTACAGTCAAGGGAGATATTCATGATATAGGAAAAAACATAGTATCTGTAGTACTTTCATGCAATAATTTCGAGATAGTAGACCTTGGTGTGATGGTTCCTGCGGAAAAGATCATTCAGACAGCAATAGAGGAGGGAGCCGACATAATCGGACTGAGCGGGTTGATAACTCCGTCTTTGACAGAGATGGTAAATGTTGTAGAGGAGTTGCAGAGAAGGGGCCTTGACATTCCGGTAATGGTTGGAGGTGCAACAACTTCAAAAATGCATACAGCCGTTAAGATTGCTCCTGCATATAGTGGAACTGCTGTTCACGTGAATGATGCCTCGAGGGCAGTTACTGTTGCGGGTTCGATTTTACAGAGAGATTCAAAGGATGAATATTCCCGTGGGATAAAGGAGGAGTATGAAAAAATACGTGACGAGTTTCTCAATAGCGGACGTGAAAGCAGAATGCTTACCATCGATCAGGCAAGAGCCAACAGACTATCGCTTGACTGGAACTCATACAATCCGCCTGTGCCTGCTGTGACATCGGTCAATGTTATAGAGCAACCGGTGGAAGAGTTGATTGAATACATTGACTGGAATCCATTTTTCAGCCTATGGAACATCAAAGGCA
>JAQVBQ010000002.1 GCA_028690215.1 Bacteroidales bacterium
GTCTGGATTATATTCAGACTGCAAAGATGGAGAATCAATTCAAATCGACACGCGCTGTTTTTGCTTATAACTAATTGTATAACTACGTATTACAAAGAACTAATTTATTTTTCTTTGGACACTAGTGGCTTAACTTATTCAATTCACAACCTGAAACGTAATGTCTGATAAAGTCAATTTAATCTTGGAGTTATCTTTATACATTTCGTTGTTAAATTCAATTTTAGTAGGAACTGTCAGTGTTATTCGTCTTGTCCGTTTTTTGAATTTTCCATTCTGGCAAACTGCAGATAAGAATGGTTCGGGATTCTTAGAACTGCTTTGGATTTTTTGAGGAACATCAAATTCAACTGTTTCGATTTCATGGCTATCTTTATTTACAGAAAACAAAACTTGATAACTGAAAGAATTCTTATTTCCATCGGTATATACTATCCTAAAAAAATCACAGTTATCATTCTGACCCAGATATGTCACTTTGGAATATTTGGAGTTAGCAATATGTTCTCCATGAATTCGTGAAATGGTCTGACACGCTACACTAATAGATTTGCTTATTGCTGATCTCGCTTTATTCACACCAACAGTATCCTGCATTAATGTTGTAATTTCTGGTAGTGCTGTAAAATAGTATTTAAAAAACTCTTCCAGAGTAACCTTACGCGGTAATATATTCTTAAGCTCAAAAGACCCCTCAATATTATGAGGAAAACTCTCTTGAGGTAATTGGACTTTCGCCCGGAATTTTCCTTTAACAATACAATTCGTGTAAATAAATGAATTGTGGGCTTTTACGTTTTTATGAAAAAATTTCCAGTCATCATCAGCAATTGCCTTCACAACAACAGGATCAAGCTCATATGCAAAATTATTATCAAGAGTAATAGTACATTTTGATATCCGCTGTATTTGCTTATGATGTTGCATTAGCACAATACAGGTGTAAAGCAACATTGTAGCTTTTGTAAAATTTTTTCGAGTATTTAGTTTTCTTTTGGTGCGACTTCGTAATCCTTCAAAAGATAGTTGGCACTTCTTCCTCCATCTTCGGCAGCGACAAGTATTCCTTTAGCTATTAGATCGGTTATATCTCGAAGAGCTGTTGCCTTTGAGGTCTTGGTCATCTTTGCCCATTTTGAAGTGGTCAACTTACCTTCAAATCCATCCCAAAGTCTGTTTATAACCTTGACTTGTCTTTCATTCATAGAGACCTCCCTATGCACCTGCCAAAAAGAAGCCTTCCGCATAACCCTATGCACAGTAGTCTCTGCATGAAATATTGCAGACTTCATTGTCCGCAGGAACCACTCTAGCCATGCTGTTATATCAGTAGAACCTTTTGTTGTCTTCTCTAATATATCGTAATACCCCTTCCTCTCCTTCAATATTTCGGCAGACATACTGTAAAATCTATGAGGCATACCATCAGCCTTTGTCAGCATCATATCTGTGATTGTTCTTGTCAAACGACCATTGCCATCATCAAAAGGATGGATTGCAACAAACCAGAGATGTGCGACTGCAGCCTTCAGCACAGGATCAACTCCATTATCCGCATTTAACCATGATAAAAAATCATTCATCATGGCAGGTACATCTTCAGATGCAGGAGCCTCATAATGAAGCTTCTCCCTGCCAATAGCACCGGAGACCACTTGCATAGGTTCTACTCCTGTTCTATATGCTCCAACTGTTATCCTATAAATACCACTACGCCCTGTTGGGAATAGAGCAGAATGCCAATTAAACAGTCTTTCATCAGTCAGTGCCTTGTCTTTACCTCTGACAGCATCAAGCATTACCTGCACAACACCTTCCGTATAATGATCCGGTTCCGGCAAACCCTCAACCGCGATTCCGAGATGCCTCGCTATTGAAGAGCGCACCCTGTCAGCATTGAGCATTTCTCCCTCTATCTCACTAGAACGGAGCACATCTTCGGTCATCACATCAAGCGATGTCCTGTTCTGGATTTCAAAACCCAAGCTACTCATCAATCCTTGTATCTTTCCCTCAAGATTACGCACCTCTGACAAAAGATTTATCAAATGAGAGTCATCCCATGTAAACTCTGGCCAAGTCGGATATTGCCATATATATATCGGTCTCATAACTATAAGATTATGATACAAATATAATTCTTTAAAGTGAAAAAACAAATTATTCGCATCATATTTTGACGAGAATAGAAGGAGTATTCACATCATATAACTTTATCTTACTGTTATTGTGCGTATTACTTGTGTTTGACTAAGATGATCTCAGACCTTCAATGGGGCACTGTTCCGTGAAAGCTCGGGGTTTTGATTTACTGTTTCTGACATACCTATCAATTTTTATCAGGATTAAATCAGTGTTGAATTTTGTTTGTGATTTCTGAAAATATCTTAGCTACTTTACTATCTTCAGGTATTTCAGAAAATGCCAATTGAGAAAGTTCCGTGTTGTAAGTATCTTTCAGTTTTGCCCAAAGAACAGGGAAATCAGACATCAATGGTGATTGATCTATTGTTTTACCTACCCAGTTTGTCGGTTCGGCAAACATTTCCTGATCGTGGACGTATAACTCGTTGAAGTCTTTTTTAAAATCGGGTGAGCTGATGTACTGCGCACAATCGGGATTGTTTGCCAGAAAATATAAATCGTAGAAATGGCGGATTTTGGAAGCTATCGCCACTACAGGATTTTCTGAAAAGGAAAAACGGATTAATGATACAAGTTTTTCGATCATTGTACGTCGTTTATCCAGGACATTGACTTCGAAGGATTGTAAGTTGTGTTCCGTAATCAGATCGTGGTTTCCTGTTTTATTCAGGAATACTTCAATGAACGAAGTGATCGTTTTGGCTTCGTATGGATATGGGTTGGCAAAAGAATTTACTTCCACCAATAAATTTCCGGAACTGATAGCCGTTTTGGTTTTCTTTTTCAGCATATCGGGGTAAGCATATACTGCTTTATAAAATCGGGAGCCTTTACTGGTTACTCCATCTACCTGAACTTCTTCCAAATCGGTGGTCATTTCTTTAGCTACTTTCTTAATCAATGTCTTCAACTGATTTCCGTTTAATGAGTTTGCATCAATGACAGCAATATCAATATCCTCGGAAAAGCGATTGACCAGATTGTAAGCTTTGGACAATGAAGTTCCACCTTTGAACACCACTTTGTTTGCATTGGGATTCTGAGACAACCGACGTAGCATGTTGGTAATCCAGTAATCTTTCTCGATATAGGCGGGAGATATATGGAAGTATTCGGCTGTAGCGAGTACAGTATCTTTAAAGAGTTTCGGGTCGTTATGCAACATTATTTGATCCTCCATTTTTTCTTGTTTGGCAATATTGATTCTGAAACCGGCATATTGTATTCAGTCACCGGATTCAAGGAGGCTGCTATTTTATCAGTAAATGACTTGTCGACTCCGATATTTTCGAGTAAAGCTCCACAAAGTGCCTGCACAGCAGGGTTGTATTTTAATACCAGAGAAGCTAATGTTTTTACTTTTTCGGTCGAGAGTTGTGATAGAATTATCATCAACCGCTGGCAAGCTTCGTCCGGAGTAGTGGCTGGAATTTCCCGGATAAAACGAATGGCATCGAGAATGCGAAGTAGTTCGATATTTGTTTTTGTTATCTTATTGGGCTGAACAATGAATGAGATTTTATACATTCCTCTTGTAATAGCTCTCCGATACTTGTTGGTACCAATTTGGAGCGTAGCAGGGATCTGGGTTGTCAATCCCATTTCGTTGTAAGCGTTGTAACCGGTAATGTATCCAACTATTTCGCCATCCTGTTCCAATAAGTCTTTTGCAATCTGATATGCGGAGGGCTGTAACGCTCCAAACCGGGACTGACGAGGTTTGTAAAATTTTCCTTTTGATAGCTTTGTTATCTTCCCCGCTGCTACCATTCTATTCAGGGCTTTCACCACCGCATCCTTTCTATCTACAGCTATATTGAAATCAGTATAGGTGAAGATATAGTCTGTCGGTAGCCTATCTATGGTATTTGCAACGATATCAGATATTTTCATGAAATATTTTTGTGTAAATATAAACTATTTGTCCCGTTTATTGCGTAAAAAACAGGACATTTTTATACATTATTTTCTTTCCCTGCATAGAATGCTGAAATTATTAGTGTTGTGATTTCTTGATTGATGACAACGGGTGCTTTTAAGACATTTGAATGTCAAGTAAACGGCGCAAAATACTTGATATTCTTTATTAAATTCCGAGTTTTGAAGTGTTCCAAACTTGGCAATACCTTGTATTTTTAATGACCCCCGCCCTCCCATTACTTCTTCGCATGGCGTATTCCCCAAAATCTACCCGTGCCTGTTTGCCAAAGGCTAACTCCTGAACGGTAAAATATTCCCTGTTGGTCTTTGATACAAATGGAATAAGGGCTCATATGATGAGAGCAATTTATTCCGCTTGCATTGGCGTGAACTAATGCCCAGTGTTTCTGCCAACTCCTTTGCAGAGATGCGATTGTTCTGGCGCACTAATAATAAAAGCTTGCTGTTTATTCCGACATTTATTCCGACAGCCTCTTTTTGTGTCGGAATAAAACCTTGTTTTATGAATTGCACCTGAAAAGATAAACCGACATCTCGCCAACGAAGTTCGAGGTTTCAGGTTCTTTTAGAAAAGAGCATGGAAGGCACTTTGGCGCAGTTTGAGGTGAGCGGCTGACATTATGTACATTAAAAATCAGTAACTTTTAAAATTTAAAAGAAGCCAAAATTTAAACAACTAACATTTATGCATTTACCTCAAACTGCGCCAAAGTGTCAAGCTCGAGGTTTTTGGTTTGTTTTGAAAAGAGAATTTTTGACGGTGAATGAGAGGGATGTCCTCCCTACTGTCGGTGATCCCTGGTGGGGTGGCTTTAACAGTAGAAAAGCCGCCACTGTGTGGCTATTTTTTATTTACACGGCTGCTTTCAAGCGAGCTTGATGCAGCCGTATAAATAAAAAAGCCTGACTTTTAAAAGTCAGGCTTTTCTCTTTGTTAGCGGAGAGGGAGGGATTCGAACCCCCGGAACCTCGCAGTTCAACGGTTTTCAAGACCGCCGCAATCGACCACTCTGCCACCTCTCCTTTCCTATTCGGAATGGGCTGCAAATATATGGCTTTTTTTATTTCTGCCAAAAAAAAAGAGTGAAAAGAGATACAATATTTCATTGTGTTCTTGGTACAATATTTGCAGATGGAAAATAATTACTAAAACAAACGACTATATGAAGACAAAATTCGAGAAAGAGATACTGGAGCTTGAGGGAAATCTATCAAGATATGCATATAGCCTCACTTCAAACAGGGATGACGCAAAAGATCTTGTACAGGAGACTTTCTTCAAGGCTTTGAACAATCAGGAGAAATTCAACGAGCATACTAATATAAAGGCCTGGGTCTATACGATAATGAAGAATACTTTTATCAATGACTACCGCAGGCGGACAAAAAGGCAGACTCTGTTCAGCAGTGATGTGCATGAATTCGTTATAAACAACAGGCCGGCTGATCAGAATCCGGAGAGTGAGTTTGGGTACAGGGAGCTGACAAAGGTGGTTAATTCACTTGAGCCGGAGTTCAGGGTTCCGTTTCAGATGCACGATAGTGGGTATAAATATCAGGAGATTGCGGATGAGCTTGGGCTACATCTGGGAACTGTCAAGAGCCGGATTCACTTTTCTCGCCAGAAGTTGATGGAGAAGTTGAGATAAAGAATTTTCTCTGGAATAGCAGCATGTATATCACTCCAATGGTTATGCATGAGTCTGCTATGTTAAAAATAGGCCTGAAAAAGAGGAATTCTTCACCTCCGAATACCGGCACCCAGTCAGGGAGTGTGGTATCAATCAAAGGGAAATAGAGCATGTCTACAACCTTTCCGAAAAGGAATGGTGCGTAGCCTCCGCCGTCAGGGAACAGTGTTGCAACCTGGGTCGGTGTTGATTCGCTGAAGATAAGGCCGAAAAAGAGGCTGTCAAATATATTTCCTATTGCACCTACTAGTATAAGAGCAACTCCTACGAGTATTCCCGTAGGAGCTTTCTGCTCTATAAGCTTTTTAATATAGTATATGATAAATCCGGCAAGCGCGATTCTGAAGAGGCTCAATATAAGTTTTCCGATTGTTCCGCCGAATTGCATGCCGAAGGCCATTCCGTTGTTCTCAACGAATAGTATCTGGAACCAGTTGAAAACATGAATGCTTTCTCCGATTGTCATGTGTGTCTTGATCAGGATCTTTACGATCTGATCTATCATGAGTATCAGGATGACAAGGATTGATATTTTCTTTCCTTTTGAGAGGTGCATTGATTAGTCGCGCTTGTTTTTTGCCTCTACGCTCAATGTAGCATGGGGTACCAGCAGTAGTCTCTCTTTTGGGATCAACTTGCCTGTCTCCCTGCAGATTCCATAGGTTTTATTCTCTATACGAATAAGAGCTGCCTCAAGGGATTGTATGAATTTAAACTGTCTCTGAGCCAATTGACCTGCCTCTTCTTTTGAAAGTGCTGATGCACCCTCTTCAAGAACTTTGAATGTAGGTGATGTATCTTCGGTATCATTACTTGAGCTATGTGTTACAGCCTGTTTCAGCTGCTGATACTCTACTTTCGCAGCTTCCAGCTTCTCGGTAATGAGCTCTTTGAACATCTGAAGCTCTTCATCGCTGTAGCGTACTTTTTCCAAATGTCCTGTCTCTGTTTTCCCTTTCTTTGTCATATCTCTTACTGTTAAAAAAACAAATATAATAATTAATATGGAATCTTATCGTCACTTCCTCTCCATAATTCAAAAGGCTCTTTACCCTCCTCACCCAGCACTCTCTCTGTGTGTAACGACCTCTCGCTGTATGGCAGCGGAATCTCATCATATATGAAGGCATCGCTGAATCCGGCTTCCTTTGCATCTATCTTATCTGCTGCAAAAAATATCCTGTCCACTTTTGCCCAGTATGCTGCGGACAGACACATCGGACATGGTTCACAACTTGTGTAGAGGGTACAACCGTGAAGGTCGAAACTACCAAGTTTGGCACAAGCCTCCCTTATTGCATTCACCTCAGCATGTGCGGTAGGGTCATTGTCTGTTGTGACTGTGTTGACTCCGGTACCTACTATCGTGCCATCCTTTACTATTACCGCGCCGAACGGTCCTCCGTTCTTCTCTTTTACATTATCCATCGCCAAGGAGATTGCTCTCCTCATATAATCTTCTCTTCTCATCTGGACACTATTCTTAATTCTACACTCTAGCCACTTTGATCTTAAGTGTGCTTTCATCCCACTCTATTTCAGTCCCCTCCACTTTGTCATCAAGTACTATATCTTTTGCAAGGGTCTGGTTGCAAATATACTCCTTGTAGTTCTGCAGCGCTTCAGCTATCTCTTCGAGTGGTTGCACTGTGACTATAACCTTGTCTGTCACCTCAAATTTGCTCTCTTTTCTGAGATTCTGAATCCTGTTTACAAGTTCTCTTGCTGTCCCCTCTCTCCTGAGCTCGTCACTGACTGTTATATCAAGGGCAATTGTGAGCTTTCCGTCTACGGCTACCAACCATCCCGGCATATCTTCCGATGTGATGTCGACATCTTCCGGAGTGAGTGTAACCTGGCCTGTCGGAAGCATGAAACTGTACTCTGCGCTTGACTCGATTTCAGTTATCTGCTCTTGCGTAAAGTTAGCAAATTCATTTGAAATTTCCTTCATCTGTTTGCCGTATTTCTTGCCCAATGTCTTGAAGTTCGGCTTGATTCTTTTTGTGATTAATCCCTTGGTATCGAATATGTATTCGACCTCTTTCACATTAACCTCGTTGAGGACAAGTTGTCTTACAAGTTCAAACTGTTCTCTGATGCTCTCGTCGAGTATTGGGATCATTATTTTTGCCAGTGGCTGACGCACTTTGATGTTCACCTTGCGCCTGAGTGCCAGGATCATCGAGGATGCTCTCTGTGCAAGCTCCATTCTCTCTTCAAGGGCTTTGTCTATTGTTTTTTCGTCCGTTTCCGGCATATGTACTAGGTGGACGGTATTTTCGCTGAATCTTCCGGTAACTGCATTCAGGTCGCAGAAGAGCCTGTCCATGAAGAATGGTGCTATTGGTGCCGAGAGTATTGAGATTGTCTCGAGGCAGCTGTAGAGTGTCTGGTATGCCGAGAGTTTGTCTGCATCCATCTCTCCTCCCCAAAAACGTTTTCTGTTGAGGCGCACGTACCAGTTGCTGAGATTGTCTCCGACAAAGTCCTGAATCTTTCTTCCGGCTGATGTCACGTCCCAGTTCTCGTATGACTCTTTTACCTCTTTTACCAGTGTATTGAGCAGAGATATGATCCATCTGTCTATCTCCGGCCTCTCTGACAGTGGTATCTGGGGCTCTGAGTTTGTGAAGTTGTCCACATTTGCATACAGTGCAAAGAAGGAGTATGTGTTGTAAAGTGTTCCGAAGAATTTACGTCTCACCTCGTCTACACCGTTTACGTCAAATTTAAGGTTATCCCATGGCTGTGCATTTGTCAGCATATACCATCTCAGTGGGTCGGCACCATACTCGTTGAGTGTCACAAATGGATCTACGGCATTTCCGAGGCGCTTGCTCATCTTGTTGCCATCTTTGTCGAGTACGAGTCCGTTTGAGATTACATTCTTGTATGCAACTTTGTCACTTACCATTGTCGATATTGCGTGCAGGGTGAAGAACCAGCCTCTTGTCTGGTCTACCCCTTCGGCTATAAAGTCTGCTGTATGGCCGAACTCCTGTGAGCCAAGCTTCTCAAGGCCCATCTGTGCATATGGCATTGCTCCAGAATCAAACCAAACGTCGATCAGGTCGCTCTCTCTCATCATCTTCTCACCTTTAGGCGACACTAGTATAAAATTATCGACATATGGCCTGTGAAGGTCTATTTTTTCATAGTTCTCCTTACTGAAATCACCCGGAACATATCCTTTATCCTTCAAAGGATTTGAAGGCATGAAACCTGCCTTTACCGATTTCTCAAGTTCATTGTATAGTTCGTTTGCCGATGAGATGATCATCTCCTCTTTTCCATCCTCGGTTCTCCAGATTGGAAGTGGGGTACCCCAATAACGGCTTCTTGAGAGGTTCCAGTCCTGTAGATTTTCGAGCCATTTTCCGAACCTTCCGCTTCCGGTTGCCTCCGGCTTCCAGTTTATGGTCTTGTTGAGCTCGATCATTCTATCCTGTACGGCTGTGGTCCTGATAAACCATGAGTCGAGCGGGTAGTAGAGCACAGGTTTGTCTGTACGCCAGCAGTGTGGGTATGAGTGGACATGCTTCTCAATCTTGAAGGCAAGGCCTTGTTGTTTGAGCATTACTGCCAAATCCACATCCAGTGTGGTGTCGTTCTCCCCGAGTGTCGGGTCATAGGCATTCTTTACAAACCTTCCGGCATACTCTTTATAAAGTTCTGCGTTTACAGATGATGATACAAATGAAGGGTCGAGATCCTCTATCTTGTAGAATTTACCGCTCCTGTCAACCATTGCCTGTTTGAGACCCTCTGAATCTGTCACCATCAGTGGCGGAACTCCGTTCTGTCTTCCTACTTTATCGTCATCGGCACCAAATGTAGGTGCAATGTGAACAATACCGGTACCGTCCGATGTGGTTACAAAATCTCCCGGAATGACTCTGAATGCTCCCTCTCCCGGATTTACCCATGGTATGAGCTGCTCGTATCTTATGCCGCAAAGGTTCTTTCCCTTTGTTGCGACTCCTGTCTCTCTGTATGGGACAAGCTTATCACCGCTTTTGTACTCTTCAAGCTCTATTCCCTCTGCCTTCTGATTGAAGTGAGCTGAGAGAAGATCCTGTGCAAGTATGTAGATTGTAGGTTTTCCTGAGTAAGGGTTGAATGATAAGACTCTGATATAGTTTATATTTGGTCCTACGCAGAGTGCTGTGTTTGAAGGAAGTGTCCATGGGGTTGTGGTCCAGGCAAGGAAGTGTGCATCCAGCGGTTCTCCGTTGAATGTCAACGCTTTCCCGTTCTCATCATTGAATATCCACTCTGAAGAGCTATCCTTGATAATGCGGAACTGTGCCACACATGTTGTATCCTTGACATCTCTGTAGCATCCAGGCTGATTTAGCTCGTGGGTGCTGAGACCTGTTCCTGCAGCAGGTGAAAATGGCTGGATCGAATAGCCTTTGTAGAGCATCCCTTTTTTGTAGATCTGAGCCAGCAGATGCCACAAAGTCTCTATATAACGGTTGTCATAGGTTATATAGGGATTCTGCATATCCACCCAATATCCCATCTGCTCTGTAAGTGCCTCCCACTCTTTGGTGTACTTCATCACCTCCTTGCGACAGGCAGAGTTGTACTCCTCAACTGTTATGCTTTTGCCTATATCCTCCTTGGTTATGCCGAGCATCTTCTCTACTCCGAGCTCCACAGGGAGTCCGTGAGTGTCCCATCCCGCCTTTCGCTCAACGAGATAGCCCATCTGTGTCTTGTATCTGCAGAATACATCCTTAATAGATCTTGCCATGACGTGGTGAATACCAGGCATGCCGTTAGCTGAAGGCGGTCCTTCAAAGAAAATAAACTTTTCTGCCCCCTCCCTCTCTGTCAGAGTTTTGGAAAATGAGTGCTCTCTATTCCATTTTTCAAGAACGGAACGGTTAATGTTAACAAGATCAAGATTTTTGTATTCGGCAAACCTCATATTATTTTAGTTTTGAATTTGCAAAGATACGATTATTCACTACTTTTGAAAAAAATTGATTATGGGCGCTTCGCTGACAATTCTGGACTATTGCATGATTGCACTTTTCATCCCCGCAATCATCTCAGGATTGATAAAAGGATTCATAGAACAGGCTGCATCTCTGCTGGCAGTTTTAGTCGGTGTATGGGCTGCATACAGCTTTTCTGACATCCTCTCCCCATATCTCAAGGATTGGTTTGGCACAGAGAGTTCTTTGGTCAACCTTCTCTCATTCATAGTAATTTTTGTTGCAGTTCTGATATTGGGACGTCTTGCAGGCAAGCTGGCATCAAAACTGATGGAGATTGCAATGCTCGGGTGGATAGACAAAATACTCGGCGTCGTATTTGCAATACTCAAAACAGCTCTCATCCTTAGCGTTCTAATATATATCCTCAACGCACTGGACAGCTATCTAGACTTTCTTCCGAAATGGACGATATCCCAGTCAAAGTTCTACCTGTTCCTGCAGGATATAGCACCGAGGATTTTCCCTTACTTCCGGGATCTGCCGGGTTTGGAAGAGATTGTCTCTGCCCCTGCCAAGACAATGAATATCTGATTCCAGAATCGTCTTTGATAAATCCAGAAACGCACTCCATAAAAACCAGAAAAAGAAAATAGCTTACTCATTCAACAAGAGTCTCAGATTTATTCTTTTTGGCATTTGAGATTCTTGACCTTATCATACTTTTGCCTCTGAAGGGGGCCACAATGTGCGGGAGAATGGTCTTTTGAGGGTGAGACCTGTGGGGTTCGGTTTTTTCATAGTCTTTAAGTTATAGATGTCTAAGGCCCCCTTTTTTTACAATTTTTAGCCGGATAATTAGGAAGGATCATATAAGATGAGGGGGAGAAATTATGAGGAGGTCGGTAAAGATAAGACAACAGGATATCAGTGATTGCGGAGCTGCATCTCTGGCATCTGTCGCTGCCTTTCACGGGCTGATATTTCCTGTTGCAAGACTGAGGATATACAGTGGGACCAATACTGAGGGTACCACAATAGCAGGTATCATAAGTGCTGCAGAAATCATCGGATTGTCAGCCAAAGGGTACAAAGGTAAAATCAGCTCTTTGTACAAAATTCCCAAGCCTGCCATACTCCATTTTAAAAAGCCTGACGGCTCCCTCCATTTTGTTGTATTATATCGGATAAGCCGGAGGGGGGCACATATCATGGATCCGGCAGAGGGGCGGATAAAACGGATTAAGATTGATGAGCTTGGTCAATTGTGGACCGGTTATCTTATAGTGGTCACGCCTGACAGCTCATTCACCAAGGGGCGCATTGGGACTCCGCCTCTGAAAAGGATCTGGAAGTTGTTCCGGAGTAAAATTCCGCTATACTTCAAAGCTCTCATTTCGTCTATACTCTTTGTTCTGGTTTCAATCAGCATCTCTTTTATGATTAAGTATCTCATAGACACGGCCATTCCTGCCGGAGACAACGCTCTTGTCACCAGGACGGCTGTCACAATGCTTGGTCTTACACTGCTCTCTTTTTTGCTCTATACACACAGATCGAGGATTCTTCTGAAACTTAATGTTATAACCAATAATGACCTTATCAACTCATTTGTCTCAAAGTTGTTCTCGCTCCCTCACTCCTACATTGAGAGCAGACGGACAGGTGAGGTTACTTCGAGGGTTGATGATGCCTTCAAGGTTGGCGGAATGATCTCAGAGGTGATGATAAACCTCTCTATGAATGTTCTGACGCTGCTCTTTTCTCTGGCAGCCCTACTCTGGATCGATTGGAAAATATCACTGCTGATAGTTGCGTTTATTCCGGTCTATGCAATCTTGTACTATATCTGTGACCGTTTTAACAAAGAGATCCGAAGCAGGATAATGGAAAATGGGGCAAAGTTTGAAAGCACCCTCATTGAGGGAATCAAAGGGACCCTGACTATCAAATATTTTGGAATCGAGCAGGAGACTTCGGCAAAAATCAGGGAGCATCTCTCTGAGCTGAACAACTCAATCATAAAGGCGGGAAAGTGGGGCATAGTACTATCCGGAGCAACAGATATCAATTCGAAATTCATGTCACTGGCAACTCTGTGGGCGGGGAGTTTTTTCATACTCTCAGGTACACTTACCCTGGGTGAACTGATACTTTTCTATACCATGACGGCTCTTTTCTCCTCCCCCATCGCCGGCCTTCTGGGGTTAAACACCACATACAGGGAGGGTCTGGCGGCGGCCGAGAGGTTGTTCGAGGCGATGGATCTGGAGAGTGAACCCTACAATGAGGGAATAACTCCAGACATGACAATGGAAGAGCTTAGGGTTGAGAATCTGAAATTCGGTTATCCAGGCAGAAAGGAGATATTTGAAAATTTCAGTATGACTCTTAAAGCCGGCAAGATTACAGCGCTATGCGGAGAGAGCGGCTGCGGTAAGAGTACAATAGCCTCCCTGTTGATGAGGATTTTGAAAGCTGAACCGGGAGCCATATCTGTAAATGGAATTGACATAAATAATATAAACCTTCAGCTCTGGAGAGAGTGGATTACAATCGTACCTCAGAACCCCTCCCTCCTCTCGGGGAGTATCTGCCGCAACATTGCACCGGGAGAGGAGGAGCCCGATATGGATACAATTCTGGAGTTATGTCGTGAACTGGGGTTGATGGAGTTCATCCGGAAGTTGCCCTCAGGCTTCGACACTATACTTGGCGAGGATGGATCCCGGCTCTCAAGAGGCCAGCAACAGCGAATTGCCTTTGCCAGGGCACTTTACCGTCATCCTCGTATTCTTCTGCTGGACGAGGTGACATCCTCATGTGACAGTGAATCTGGAAGTTTGATTAAAAAGGCTATAGTGAAAGAGAGAGACAAAGGGTGTATGATTCTACTTATCTCTCACAGCAAAGAGGAGTTGGAAATTGCGGACGAAACAGTGAAAATCAGATAAGGAGGGTGCACACTCCGGGTGAAACCCGCTCACCATTTTCAGCGGGAAATCAAAAATTTTATGCCATGAAAGAGTTTGTAGAAAGAGAGTGGGGAGTTGAGACTCTTGATGATGAATCTCTGCAGTTACAGGGTGGCCTGACTTACAGAGAGTTTATGAATCTGATGGAAAAGGCTGCTGCTTTGGCTAAAGAACTGGAAAAATACTGGCCTCGATTCCGTAGAGGATTCGTAGCCGGATGGAGGGCTGCATGATGGAAGCATTTGTCTTTGAAAGTGATTCAATCATTCTTCTGAACAATGAGGAGAATATTGCTGTTATCGGTGGTGCCGAACAAGGGTGGGACTACGATCTGGCCGAGTATATAGGCAAAGGGGTCGGATATAGTGCAAAGAAGTTGTGGAAACTGATCAAATTAATGAGTGCCAACATCTACTCTATGAGTTCCAATCCTAAGCTGCTTTATCAATAACTGATGCAACTTAAAGTATCTAACCGGGTGTTTGTTAAGGAAAAAGTAATATATTTGTCGATTATGAAAATTTTCTACAAACTCCCGGTTTTGTTCCTCCTTATTATCCCGGTCTCCCTCTCTGCACAGAAGAGCTGGAGTCTGGAGGAGTGCATCAAATATGCATGGGATAACAATCTGACTGTCAAACAGAAAGAGATATCCGTCTACCAAAGCAAGAACAATGTGCTGCAGTCCAAAATGGATTACATTCCATCGGTGAATGCTTCACTCTCTCACAGTATGAACTGGGGGCGTTCGGTGAATATGCAGGATCTTGAGATTATCGAAAACAAGCTATCTCAGAGCACAAGTGCCTCTTTGAATGCTTCGATCAACCTTTTCGAGGGGTTCCAGAAAACAAATACACTAAAGAGTAAGAAGGTCATTCAGGAGATGTCCGAGCTGGAGGTAACCAGAATAAAGAATCAATTGGCATTGCAGATTTCCAAAGGTTATCTGGAGGTTATGCTGGCAAAGGAGATATTGCAGACTGCAAAGCAAAACCTTGCAAGCATCGAGGAACAGGTTGCGAGAACCGGCAAACTGGTTGATGCCGGAAGTGTTGCATACAGTTCGCTTTTGGAGATGAAATCACAACTTGCAGCAGAGAGGGTTCAGATGGTCTCGGCACAGAATCAGGTAAGATCTGCACTGCTCAATCTAAAGCAACTTCTTGACCTGTCAAACGATACAAATTTCGAGATTGAGACACCGGATCTTGGTGTTATGGTATCTGAATTCCATGGAGAGCCTGTCGATAATCTATACAATAGGTCTAAAAATCTTCCCGAAATAAAGAGTGCTGCACTCAATTTCAAAAATTCACAGCTTCAACTCTCAATTGCAAAGGGTGCCAGCTACCCTTCTATCAGTTTTTCTGCAGGCTACGGGACATATTACAGTGACCAGAGAGAGGAGCTGATTATGGACCAGTTCAATGACAACAGAAACCCATCTATCACATTCGGTCTGAGAATCCCTATTTTCAACAACTGGCAGACTAACACATCCATAAGGAACGCCCGTCTTGGCGTCAGGAGTGCGGAAATTGATGTCAGGACTGCCGAACAGACACTTTACAAAGAGATTCAGCAGGCGAACAACGATGCTCTCGCCTATTTTGAGAAATATAAGGCCGGAATTGACAATGTCAAGTCAATGGAGGAGTCGTTCAGATATGTACAGCAGAAGTTTGAGATAGGAATTCTCAATGCAACTGATTATACAGTGGCAAAGACCAATCTTTTCAAAGCTATGTCAGAACTCTCACAGGCTAAATACCAGTTCGTATTTCAGCTTAAGGTGCTAGATTATTATAAAGGACTGCCAATCACTCTCTAATATACAAATGTGATGAAGAACAAGAAGAAAACATGGATAATAATTATCGCGGTTGTGGTTATCATTATCCTCATAATTGCAGGAATAACAGGTAAAAAAGACAGCACACCGGTAACTGCAGAGAAGATTAAACTGAACAACATAACCGAGGTGATTCCTGCCAATGGAAAGATCCAGCCTGTGATTGAGGTGAAGATCAGCCCCGATGTCTCTGGAGAGATTGTCGAGCTGAATTTCAAAGAGGGCGATAAGGTGAAGAGAGGTGATCTGATTATTAAAATCAAGCAGGATGTCTATATTTCGGTAAAGGAGAGGGCTGAGGCATCTCTCAATGCCACAAAGGCTCAGCTTGACCAGCAGCTGGCACAATTCACCCAGACTGAGGCAAATTTCGAGCGTAATAAGAAGCTCTACGAGCAGAAGGCAATTTCCGAAAAAGAGTATGAGGATGCTCTCTCTCAATATGAGGTTGCAAAGGAGCAGATTAAGGCCGCCAGATTCAATGTCCGCAGCTATGATGCTGCTCTTAAGGAGGCAAATGAGAATCTGTACAAAACAAACATATATGCCCCTATGGATGGCATTATTTCCAAACTGAGCGTTGAAAAGGGTGAAAGGGTTGTCGGCACAAGTCAGATGGCAGGTACCGAGATGCTGAGAATTGCCAACTTCAACGAGATGGAGGTGCTTGTCGATGTCAATGAGAATGATATTATCCGCATAAAGGACAACGATACTGCAATTATTGAGGTTGATGCCTACCCTAACAGGAAATTCACAGGGGTTGTCACTCAGATAGCCAACTCAGCAAAGAATATTGGCGCTACTACTGATCAGGTGACAAATTTCGAGGTTAAAGTCCTTGTCCTGCCTGAGTCATACGCAGACCTCATGAACGAAGGGAAAAATCCTTTCAGGCCCGGTATGTCTGCATCTGTTTCAATTCAGACTGCAACTAGAAATAGTGTTCTTACAGTGCCTATCCAATCGATTACAACCAGAAGTGACCTTCTCTCCGACTCTGTGAAAAAGAGTCTGACCGTGAATGAGTCTGTTGAGAATGTATTTGTAGTCACAGGGGATACTCTACAGGTAAGAAAAATCACTACTGGCATCCAGGATCTTAACAATATTGAGGTTCTTACAGGACTTAAAGAGGGTGAGATGGTTGTTACAGGTCCGTTTTCAGGGATAAGTAAGACACTGAAGAGCGGCACAAAAGTAACAGTAGAAGATCCTAAAAAGAAAAAATAAATTCTCATTATGTTTCCACAGCTCCTGTTTATTGAGACCAGTACCGAAGTATGCTCAGTAGCCCTTTCAAGAGGCAATCAAATTATTTGTTCCCGTACCGTAAAGGAACCTAAATCTCACGCAAGGATCATAGCTCCTCTCATTCAGGAGATTTTGACGGAGTGCTCCACATCCATCGGAGAGTGCAGTGCCGTCGTAGTTAGTGAGGGGCCTGGTTCTTACACTGGGTTGAGGGTGGGTGCCTCTATTGCAAAGGGTCTCTGCTATGGTGCATCAATTCCTCTAATTGCCGTCAGTTCTCTGGAGCTTCTTGCAAGGATTGTTTTTGCCGAAGCAGGTCAGTTTCCCTCTTCCACTATTCTGGTGCCTATGATTGATGCCAGAAGGATGGAGGTCTATACAGCAAAGTACAACATGGAGTGCGAGGCTTTATCTCAGACCGAGGCTGTTGTTGTAACTCCCGAGAGCTTTTCTGAAGAGCTATCAAAAGGCATAGTGGTCTTTACAGGTGATGGTGCCCCGAAATGCAGGGATATAATCACACATCCCAACGCCCGCTTTATTGAAGGGGAGGCTAATGCAACAGGTATGCTAATTCCGGCACTGAAAAAATTCAATGCCGGGGAGTTTGTTGACGTAGCCTATTTCGAACCTTTTTATCTGAAAGATTTCGTCGCCGGCGTCTCTAAAAAGAGTTTCTTTAAAATTCCCGGAGCCTGATTCTACAATAGACCGGATACTACGCTTTCGAGTCTTGATCCGAAAATATCTCTGGCAACTACATTTCCATCTTTGGCAATTACGAAGATTGCAGGGACTTTGGTTACATTGTAGGAGATAACTCCGATTGAACTTGCTCCCAGTCCGTCACAAACACTTATCCAAGGCAGACTTTGGTCTGCAACAGCTCTTGCCCAGAGTGTCTTGTCAGTATCGACTGATACCTGGTATATTTCAAGCCCTCTGCCGTTGTATTTCTGATATATTTGCAGAAGGTCATGGTTGAGCATTTTCTGATTAACATCCTGAGAACTCCAGAAAGAGAGTATGACAACTTTTCCTGCCAAATCAGACAAACTTCTCTGCTTCGCATTGACATCAGGCATTGTAATCTCCGGATGGCCGGCGATGTTTGCCCCCTCTATCCTGTCGTTGAGTTCCATATATCTCTCCTGTTTCTCAACCTCTTCTTTAAGATTGGTGACATACGGCGATGTAGGATATTTTACTATCAGTGAATCACAGACTCTTCTGAAGAGCAGTATATCTCTTGCATCGGCAAAGAGAGGCAACTCATTCGGGAATGTCTGATAGAGAAGCGGTATGTTTGTAATTGAATAAGGATTTGTATAGAGGTGTTTTATCGCTTTCTGTTTCTGTTTAACATAAAGGGAGCCGAGCTGATAGCCAAGGTTTCTGCTCAATGCAGTATCTCCCGACATGTCAGACAATTGTTTTGCGTTAACAAGTGAGTCATATCTCATGGCTACAATATTTGCATCCTTCTCTATCTCCTGCATAAGCAAAGTCTCTTCAGAACCTTCAGAAATTATTTTTTTACCGAGGGTGTCAGTGGAGAATTTTATGGATTCACCCGGCAATACTACAAATGAGGCTATTTTATTATCCTTGTAGTAGAGGTAATAGAACTCGGGAGAATCACTCTTTGTTTTAAATTTGTAAGAGACCTTCCCCTCTTCCGCTATAAGGGTGTCAACGACCTCCTGACTGTTATAGGCAAGATGCTTGAGTATAATCTCACCCTTTTCCAATCCCTCGATTGAACCTTTGATGCTTGACCTGTCTGAGGAGCACGATACAGCTATTAATACTGCAATTAGTATTGAAATATGTTTTCTCATTGTTTATGTTTTTCGGTATAGGGTTACTTTATTCCGGCTGATATCGAGGCCGCGATTGAGGCCATCTCTTCGCCCTCAAGTTTGAGCTTGGGCTTTCTGAAATCCATATCACTCTCACTGTTGATAGGAATAAGGTGTATATGTGCATGAGGAACCTCAAGGCCTAAAACAGCCACACCTACCCTATTGCAAGGTATTGCACCCTTTATGCCTTTTGCTACCTTTTGTGCAAATACAACCATATCGGAGAGCTCCTTGCTCTCCATGTCGAAGATATAATCTGTCTCACTCTTTGGAATAACAAGAGTGTGTCCCTTTGAAACGGGATTTATATCGAGAAATGCGTAGAATCTGTCACTCTCCGCCACCTTGTATGAAGGTATCTCTCCCTTTACAATTTTTGTGAAAATTGTTGACATTTTATAGTGAAATTTCAATTATTTCGAATTTCAAAACTCCTGAAGGCACCTTAACCTCTACAACATCACCCTTTGTCTTGCCGATAAGAGCCTTACCGATAGGTGTAGCTGCAGCCAGCTTGCCCTCCTTCAGGTTAGCCTCGCTCTCCGCAACCAAAGTATATTCAACAGTTGAGTTGTTGTTGAGGTTTTTGAGTTTAACCTTGTTCAACATCTGAACATGTGTAGTGTTGATTTTTGACTTGTCTATGATGCGTGCGTTGGCAATCATGTCCTCAAGCTTTGCTATCCTTAGCTCGAGGAGGCCTTGTGCCTCTTTGGCGGCATCATACTCTGCGTTTTCAGAAAGGTCGCCCTTATCTCTGGCTTCTGCGATAGCCATAGTAATTGCAGGTCTTTCTACACTGACCAAGTGACGATGTTCTTCTTTGAGCTTGTCAAGTCCCTCCGAAGTTAAGTAGTGAATCTTTGACATAAATAAAAAAATTAAAAAGAATCCTGCGGTTTACAGGACTCTTTGTTGCAAAGATAATAAATTTTCTTTACAAATGTTATTGTTCTTGATATTTCGGTTTCATGATTTCAGAGAAGATAACCAATTGCCTTGGATCTACGATAAATGGCTTTTCAGTTGTCTCTTCTACATCTTTTATCTCACCCGAAGAGATATTGTCTTGCTCAGGTATGACAACATCAACCGGCTTAAAATCAGCGCTTCGCGGAGTATCCAGGATATCCTCATAAACATCTCTTACAGGCTCTTGCTCCGGTTCATGCTCCGGCTCAGGTTCGCTTGTAAAAAAGAATGGTCCATTACTAAATGGTTCATTACTGATAATGTTCTTTTTAGTTTTGGCAGCCTCTTTCTTTTTCTTCTCGGAATATCCTTGAAAGAGCAGAAGTGCCAAACCCAGCAGTATTGTAAGCCAGCTTTCCATATTACCTGAGATTTACATTAATGTCCGGAATGATTTTGTAACAGCTCTCCTTGTCCTTTCCTATCTGCTCCTTAAGCTGTTCAAGCGACTCGAAACGTCTTTCGCTTCTGAGTCTCGAAACGAATTCGATTTTTATTGAAAGACCATAGATATCTTCATCGAAATCCAGCAAATGTGTCTCGATTGTCCTCTCATTGCCATTGCCAATAGTAGGTCTGGTGCCTATGTTTGTAATGCCCCTGTATGTCTTTCCCGCATACTCAACCCAAACGATGTAGACACCGTCGTCAGGCACAAGCTTTAGAGGTTCGTAAAGTCTGATATTAGCTGTCGGGAAGCCCATAGTTCGTCCGATTCTTCTTCCCTCAACCACAGCGCCTTCTAAACCGTATCTATAGCCTAAAAGTATATTGGCCTCCTCAACCCTTCCCCTCTCAATGAAATCTCTTATCCTTGTAGAGCTGATCTTTGAATCCACCTCATTCGTGGTGCACTCCTCTACTCGTATAGGTGTGATACCGCACATTCTTGCTATCCGGAACATCTCCTCCTGAGTCTGATTCACATCGCTGCCGACATGGTGATCGTAACCGACAACCAAAGTCTCAATTCCGAGCATCTCAACCAGATATTTCTCAAAAAACTCCTCGGTAGTCTGGCTGGCAAAATCCTTATTGAATGGCAGAACCACAACCTCGTCTATACCATAGCTTCTAATGAGATTCCGTTTTTCATCAAGAGTGGTGAGCAGTCTGAATTTTGCTGCATCCTGCTGCAAAACGGCACGTGGGTGCGGCCAGAATGTAACTACCACACTCCTTCCCCTGCACTCTTTGGCAAGAGAACATACACTATTTATAACTGAGAGGTGACCTCTGTGGACTCCGTCAAAAAAACCTGTCGTACCTATAACCATCTTACTAAATCAAAATCCTGCCTGTGAGGCAACTCTGGATGTTTTGCATATACGCGCCCTGCAAAGTTATAAACTCCTGCTGTTTCTGGCATCATCTGACATCTGTATTTTGCAATTCCATCCTTAAAGCTCACAAAATCAAAACTATATATTTTCAACAATTTCATTTTGTTATCCTTGCCCTTTGTGGCAAAAACCATCTCAACACCTATATCGTCAGGAGACAGGTCACCTATCATGAGTTCAACCTCAGCATAGTATTCATTACCCGGTGAGATCTCCTCCTTGGAATTCTCGGGCTTAATATAGTTTTTAACCTCTATAAGCGGCCACTCCCGTTTTACCATCTTCTTCCAGTATGATATCTCCCTGGCTAATGCATAGTCATTGCTGACCAGTCTCTCGTTCCGCTGATTGAGAGGATTGTAGAATTGTTGCTGATAGTCCTCCATCATCCTGTGGGTTGTGAAATTAGACGCTACCTGTGCAATTGTATTCTTAATGTACTTTATCCACTCCAGAGGTAATCCATTTTTCTTATCCAGATTATAGAACAGCGGGGCGATATCGGTCTCAATCATGTTGTAAATTGTTGCTGCATCGAGCTCATCCTGAGAGGCGGGATCATTATATGTGACCTCCTTAGGCAGTGCCCATCCTGCACCCTCTTTGTACCCTTCGACCCACCAGCCGTCTAGTACTGAAAAGTGCATTACACCATTCATCGCAGCCTTCTCTCCGCTGGTACCTGAGGCCTCAAGTGGTCTTGTAGGTGTGTTCATCCAGACATCCACCCCTTGTACAAGTATCTTGGCAACTCCCATATCATATCCAGGGATGAATATTATCTTTCCAATAAATTGCGGCATCAGCGAAACCTCTACAATCCTTTTAATAAGATCCTGTCCGGCTTTGTCTGCAGGGTGTGCCTTTCCCGCAAATACAAACTGTACCGGATGCTCCTTGTTGTTGACGATTGATGCGAGACGTTCCAGATCCCTGAACAGAAGTGAGGCTCGTTTGTAGGTTGCAAATCTTCGGGCAAATCCAATTGTGAGGACATCGCATCTTAAAGCCTCCTTGATGGCTACAATCTGATGCGGCCGGTAATGTGCTGTTGTAACAGGTTCTGAAAGAGAGTGCTTTATAAATGTCATTAATCTCTCTCTCAATCTGTTCCTGATCTCCCACACCTTTTGATCGGCCACTTTGTATATGCCCTCGAAACAACTTTTGTCGTATATGTGTTCGGAAAAACCGGCCCCGAATGCCTTTTCGAAAATGGTCTTCCAGTCTCCGGCTGTCCAGGTAGGGTAATGGACACCGTTTGTAACATAGCTTACATGCAGCTCTTCCGGAAGATATCCCGGCCATAACGGAGAGAGAATCTCGCGGCTTACCTCTCCGTGAAGCATACTTACACCGTTGATCTCTTGTGAAAGATTAGATGCCAGGTTGCTCATCGAGAACTTCTCGTTAGGATCTGCAGGATCTATCTTACCGAGTGACATCATGGTCTCCCAGGATATCTTCAGACGGTCTGCAAAATGTGGAATATACTCCCTCAACAGATCTTCCGAGAATGAGTCGTGTCCTGCAGGAACAGGTGTATGTGTCGTGAAGAGTGAGGATGATCGTACAACCTCCACAGCCTCATTGAAGGAGAGGTTCTCATCCTGAATATACTCCCTGAGTCTTTCGAGGCCAATAAAGGCTGCATGACCCTCGTTACAGTGATATATGTCAATCTTTTTATCCAATGCTCTCAGAGCAAGAATACCACCTATTCCGAGTAACAACTCCTGTTTGAGCCTGTTCTCCCAATCTCCGCCATAGAGGTAATATGTGACAGGCCTGTCTTCAGGAAGGTTTTCCTCAAAGTCTGTGTCCATGAGTATCAACTCAGTCCTCCCTATATCAGCACGCCAGAGTCTCGCATGAAGGGTCCTGCCCGGGAGGGCTATACCGATAGTGGTCCAGTTACCCTTATCGTCACGGATAGGTGTTACCGGTATCTTCATGAAATTCTGCGGATCGTAGAGAGCGATCTGATCGCCCTGGGCAGAGAGTCTCTGTGTAAAATATCCGTACTTGTAGAGCAGCCCCACACCGGTAATTGGCACCATCTTGTCGCTGGACTCCTTCAGGTAGTCACCTGCCAGTATTCCAAGCCCTCCGGAGTATATCTTGAGAGATGAGTCCAATCCGTATTCCATGCTGAAGTATGCAACAGAAGGTCCTTTCATCTCTCCTTTGACCGAGATGTATTTGTTGAAAACTTCATAAACATGATCCATCCTCTCCAAAAAATCTGCATTTTTCTCAAGAGCAGCATATTTGCCTGACGGAATATTGTCCATCATGTTCAGCGGGTTTCTGTAACTGCTTCTCCACAGATCGATATCGATGGATTTGAAGAGATTCTTTGCCTCCTCATTCCAGCTCCACCAGAGATTCTTTGCAATTATCTCCAGTGGTTTAAGCCGTTCAGGAAGCACTTTATTGACCAGCATTGTGCTCCAGCTTGGTTTGTTTGCTGTACTGACTTTAAAGGTGATGTTATCTTTATCTTCAGAGAAAACAGGGAACTCTCCGTTTTTGAGAACAATTTTCTCCAAAGCTTCAGAGTATGCCTTTTTGTAATACTGTATCTGATTTTCCCACAACGCCACCTCAGAAACATCCTTTGCATTGTGTCTGTACTCTGTCAGCCTCTGTTTGCTCAGCTTTGAGATCTCTATGACTTTTGACTCAAGAGCAGAAATCACCTCATCGTAGTTTGTATCTGTACGTTCGACAATTTCAATACCGGGGTGTGCTTTTCTGTAGTGCTCCTTCACCCACAGTCCGAAGCCTGCCAGTGAGGTTGTGACTGTAGGGACACTGAATGCCAGACTCTCAAGAGGTGTATATCCCCATGGTTCATAATATGACGGGAAAAGGGTCAAATCAAGACCTGCCAATAGCTGATAGTATGTCTTGTCAAACACTCCGTCATTGCCGTTGAGATATGCAGGGACAAACAAAACCTTGACCTTATCACTGCACTTGTTCTGCAGGTGCAACTCCCTTATTCTCCTTACTACCGGATCCCATTCGGGGTCATTGAGCATGTGGGTACAGTTTGTGGTATAGCTGGAGAATGTGGTTATCTTATTTACCAACTCCTTATTGGGGCCGTTATTCCCGGACGGCACAAATATCCATGCAACCAGACCTTTGTTCAATTTCGGGTCGCGGTTGAGCCTGGCTAAAGTATCCAAAAAGAGGTCAATGCCTTTGTTCTTATATTCATATCGTCCGCTTATGGCAATCATTAAAGTATCATCCTGCAGCTGACAACCGGTCATGAGTGTTGCAATCTCATTCAGGGTAATCCTTGCATTTTTGTGATAGGCTTTGTACTCTTCGGAAGTTGGTGTAAAGGAGTTCTCAAATCCGTTAGGTGTTACCAGATCTACGTTTTTGCCCAGAAATGCCTTACACTCTCTGGCCGTTACCTCACTTACTGTGGTAAAGATATCTGCAACATGAGCTGCAGTCTTTTCCAATGAGTGTTTTGCCATTACATTGAACTCCCTTGCCTTGTCATCTGCCACATAACTCTCAAGAGATCCGTACAAAGGAAGGTTGTTTCCTGAGATACAGCGTCCTACAACCGTGGCGTGAGTGGTAAAAACAGTTGCCACAGGTATATTTGCAAGGTTGAGATAGAGTACCCCGGCTCCTGTCATCCATTCATGAAACTGAGCCACCACTTTGTGATGCGGAGAGAGGTTGAATCGTACATAGCTCTCTATCACCTTACCGCATGCATATCCGAAGAGAGCCGACTCAATATAATCCCACTGGCCTGTTATTGAATCAAGTTTGTATGTTGTCCAGAACACGGTAAGTATCTCATCCTTTTTGGCAATGTAGGAGCTGAAATCTACCAGTATGGCAATAGGGCGACCGGCGACATTCCATCGCCCGACCCTAATCCTGAGACCCTCCTCTGCAGCCTTGACCCGCCAAGCTCTCAACAGATTGTTATCTTCGTTGAATTCAGGGTTCTTGTGGGTTTCTCTCCAGACATCCGGGCCTATTAAAATGTGTCTGTTTTGTAACTCTTTGGAGAGGTTGAGGGCCTTGGTAGCAATAACCGTGTGGATTCCGCCTACTTTATTGCAGACCTCCCAGCTAACTTCAAAGAGATAGTCGGGTGATAATATTGATTTGTCTGACATCTTTAATCTTGTTTATTCCTGGGACTGTTAATCCTCTCTACACGTATGAGAAAGTCACTCAGGATGTTCATATAATTGATGAATGCCTCATAAGGTGTCTCATAAGGGTTGAAATAGCCGTGCACTACTCCGTCGGAGAAAAATTTAGTGCACATATAATAGAAGTGGTCACTCTCCTGCAACTTCCTGAAGTCCTCTGTAAGTTGTGGATTTTTCAGCTTGTGAATGCGTTTCTCAACAGAGTATAACTTGCTGAATGCCTCATTCTGTAACTCGTTACCCAGCCATGCGGTAGTATCTCTCTCCTCATCTGCCCATGAGATCGGGAAGGGTACGTTGAGAGGGGCTATAGGCTGATGTCTCTTGCAGACCTCCGAAGGTGTACAGAATTTAAAACTCGTCTGCGACAATACTGCAGCAGGTAGATATCTCATAAACTGGAAGATACCGGTAGATGCATGCTGATGCTCTCCGAATGTCTCATAATCCATAAAAAGATTGACCACTTCATCTTTTGAGAGGGCGTTTGATATCCAAGTGACATATTTGTCTGAGGTGAGAGGCCAGTTTGACCAGCCCCTATCGGAGAATCTGAAGGCAATGTCATCGCTGAGATTGAAGTTTCTCAACAACAGCTTCAGTCTTGGATTTATTGCGTTTGTATATACATAGTTGGGACTTTTCCATCCGAGAATGTGCCTTGCCCCCTCTGTAAGCATTGCACTGAATTTCATATCTGCAACCATGGCCCCTATCTCGTCGGAATAGATCATCTCTGTATTTCTGAATACGACAGGTTTCTTTCCGAACAAAGCCTCAATCCTCTTTGAGTGCATTGTCACCTGCGCTTTGAATTCTTCGGGTGAAACCAGAGATGCCAGAGTGTGATAGTATGTCTCAGCCAGAAACTCCACACAACCTGTTGCAGCAAGCTCCTTGAAGCTATCTATCACCTCCGGAGTGTATTTTTCTAATTGATCGATAAGAGAACCGGATATGGAAAAGGCTATTTTAAAAGCTCCCTTACACTCCCGGATAAGATCCAGCATAAGCTGGTTTGCCGGCAGGTAACAAAGATCGGAAACCCTCCTGAGAATTGTCCTATTGACAAAATCATCATAGTAATAAGACTCCTTTCCAATATCAAAAAACCGGTATTGTCTGAGCCTGTCCGGTTGATGTACCTGAAAATACAAACATATACTCTTTTCCATCTCTTTTGTTATTTTCTTATTAATCTTGTATATACATCCTTTACCATTGCGGCTGCATTGTCCCATTTGAGAGAATTCACCTCATCAAGCCCATTTTTCACTGCAAAATCTGAAAGTGCCGGATAAGCAAGCAGCCCGTGAATTGCATCGGCCATTGCATCTATATCCCAGAAATTTACCTTGATTGCATGGTTCAGGACCTCCGCCACACCGGATTGTTTTGAAATAATTGTAGGGACATTTGCCCGCATCGCCTCAAGCGGTGATATTCCGAATGGCTCCGACACAGAAGGCATGACATATACATCAGAATATGCAAACATTCTATTCACGTCAGCCCCCTTCAGGAAACCTGTAAAATGGAACTTTGTAGCTATTCCAAGTTTAGCCACCCGCCTGATAGAGCGATTCAGGAGATCTCCGTTTCCGGCCATCACAAAACGAACATTGGGATATTGTTTGAGAACCTTTGCTGCTGCCTCAATGAAGTACTCGGGTCCCTTCTGGAATGTAATCCTGCCAAGGAATGTGACTATTTTCTCTGACACACCTCTCTCTCCCTCCATCTCTTTAAAGTTTTCAAAATCAACAGCATTATGGACTGTAACCACCTTATCGGGGCTAATACCATATTTACCTATCACTATGTTTCTTGTCAGGTTGCTGACTGAAATCACCATGTCTGCCTCCTTCATGCCAAGCTTCTCAAGATCGTAGACCTGTGTATTGACATTCTGTCCGCTCCTGTCAAATTCGGTGGCATGAATGTGAACCACAAGCGGCTTTCCTGTAAGTCTCTTAGCTACGACACCGGCCATATAGGTGAGCCAGTCATGTGCATGAATCACGTCAAAGTCATATTTAAGGGCAATCTCACCGGCTACCAGGGCATATCTTGCAACCTCCTCCATAAGGTTTTCACCATACTTGCCGGAAAATTGATACTTCTCACCTAGAGTTATCTTGTAATCCTCTATCTGGCTCTCTTTCTGTGACCCCACAAGGGTGGAGAAGCGGACGGGATCAACATAGGGAACCATGTTGGAACCTATTCTGAGGAACTGTACTTTTTCAAGAAAATTATCTATGTTCCTGACAGACTCTGTAACTGCAATATCGCTGGCATTGATAATGCTGACGGCACTTTGATCCTCCTTTCCGGAGGCCGACGGCATTACAAAAAGTACTTCGACTCCATGATTTGCCAGACCCTTTGTCAAACCATAGCAAGCTGTTCCTAAACCTCCGGATATGTACGGGGGAAATTCCCACCCAAACATCAGTACTCTCATTGCTCAATGTTTTTATATTGTTCTATGAGACTAATTGAACGCAACAAGGCTGCTACCGAGGCAGAATAAGAGGTGCATCCGTGGGGCTGGTGAGGAGGATCGCCATCGTAAACTTCTGATATTGACCCTATACAATGAACGCTCAGATCCTCTTCGAATGCATAGACAATCTCATTCGCTCTCTTAAGAAACGATGTGCCTAGAATTTTGAAACAGGCCTCTATGTAGAACTGAAGTAGCCAGACTCTTGTAGTACCCTGAAAATATGCCATGCTCCTTGAATACTCATCCCCGTCATATTCTCCCTTGTATCTTGAATTTTTTGGAGAGAGGGTTCGTATTCCCCGAGTCGTCAGCAACTCTTTTTTCACACTGTTTATAACCATTGCCCTGACACCATCATCCAGCGGAGAGTAGTCAAAAGCACAGGTAAAAAGCTGATTCGGTCTCACATATTTATTTTGCCCCTCCGGTCCGACATAGTCTGCCAGGTAGTCTCTTCCCTCAACCCAGAATGCCTTCATAAAGTTATGTTCGACACGCAATTTTATATCCTTGCATTTTTTGATAAATGCGCTCTCTTTAACTTTTGGGGCTATTTCCAAAGCAAAGCAGAGTGCATTGTACCACAATGAATTAAGCTCAATCTGATAACCGGCTCTTTCAATCAGGGGGATACCATTGATCACCGTATCCATCCAGCTTGTCGGTCTTCCCTTCTTTTCCGCCCATAGGAGCCCCGTCTCGTGCATAAATACTGATTCCCGCTTTTGGTCAATATATGATTCTACTATCCTCTTCATAAGCTCTCCGTACTCCTTCCACAAAGATGTTTTACTATCCTTTACTTTGAGATATTGCTGGAGTGTCCAGAAAAGCCAAAGTGGTATATCGGGATCGCAGCCGGGAGCAAAGAGACAGATCTCTTCCTGCTTGATAAAAGTCTTTAAAATAGTGTTGAACAGATCTGTATTCTTATTGGATGACAAAGTCAAACCGGGCAGGGATATCAATGTATTTCTGTTCCTTTTTCCCAACCAGGGATATCCGGTATAGATAAAAGCATCTCCACCATCATGTACAATGAATTGTTTTGCTGCTAACTGCAAGCACTGCTCAAAACTATCCCTCAATCCTCTCTTGCTTTCGTTTCTTGTAAATTCGGCCGCTAGTCCGGACGGATTCTCCACGTTAGTAGATGCAGAGAATATAATCTGCTGCCCTTTTTTTATTGGCATTTCAAAGAATCCTGGAACAAATAGGTCTTCAGAAGAGTCGTAGGCTCTCCTCCGCTCCTCTTTGTACTCTATGTTGTAGTACCAATCGGGTGAGGATATGAAATCGCCCTTGACACTTAGTTGCATGTTGAGATTGGGAAATCCGTCATACATTCTAAATGCCACTCCTTTGTCAATTACGTCGTAGCGTCTGTTTACATCATTATTCTCCTTGGAGAGTGCATGGAAGTTTCTGAACGCCAGGAAGGGTCTTAACCGCAAAATTGTCGGTGAGTGAGCTTCAAGCAGAGTATAGCGTATGAGAATCTGCTCCTTTTTGTGAGGAAACATGATATCCTTGCGCAGTAGGACACCTCCAACCCTATATGTGATGGAGACGACCTTCTCTATTTCAAAATTCTTGATGTATTTATGCCCTTTCGGCTCATAAATATCCCCGTATCTGTGTATGCCCAGATTAAACTCTTTGTCATGCTGTATGACAGTCTCATCCAAAGAGGAGAGTAAAACAAACTTATCATCCCCGAAATCCTTAACAGGGACAACCAGCAGACCATGATACTTCCTGGTATTGCAACAGACAATAGTGGTATTCATATAGCCTCCGGCATGGTTTGTCGACAAAACCTCCCTCTTGAGTGAATACTCCAGGTTTACAAGTTCATCCTTATTGAATTGTAGATATGACATGACAATTATATTAGCCCTTTAAAGATAAGAAATTTCCCTTAAAATAACAGCACTCCTTGACGGAAGATAAACCGACAGAGTATCTCTCCCGTTTTCTCTTGCAGTGACATACTTCATCTCCTGATCAATCCTGCCGAATCCTCCAAATTCAGGGTCATCAGTGTTGAGTATTATCTCATACTCTCCTGCCGGTATGTTAAATCTGTAATCTGGATACGAGAGTGACGGATTAAAATTAAAAGCCATTATCAGTCCTGATCTTGAGAAGATCAATATCTGCCTCTCATTATCCTCATATATTGAAACAGGCGGTTGCCCGAAAAGTTCTCTCTCTTTGGCCAATTTGATTAAAGCCTTGTCAAAACCGAGAAGAAAATGGTATTTTAAGTTTTTGTCATCTGCCAGAGACCACTGCCTTCTGGCATAGTGATATGACCATGAGTTTCCCTCCCTCGGAAAATCTATCCACTCAGGATGACCGAACTCGTTTCCCATAAAGTTGAGGTATCCGTCTCCGGCTGTCGTAAGTGTGAGCAGACGTATCATTTTATGCAAGGCTATTCCTCTGTCTACATTGAGATTAGGAATCTTCTTGCTCATGTATTGATACATATCCTTATCCATCAACCTGAATATGATAGTCTTGTCTCCGACAAGAGCCTGGTCATGGCATTCGGAATAGTTTACCGTTTTCTCGTCAGCCCTCTTACGTGTCAATTCATGAAATATATTGCTCATATTCCAATCTTCGTCCCTCAATTCCTTAATCCATTTGATCCAGTGATCTGGTACACCCATGCTCATTCTGAAGTCGAAACCATTACCTCCGTCTGTAAAAGGGGATGCCAATCCCGGCATTCCGCTCATCTCCTCTGCAACTGTAATTGCATATGGGTTTATCTCCTTTATCAAAATATTGGCAAGAGTGAGGTATACAAGTGCATCCTCATCCTGATTGCCGTCGAAATAGCAGGAATAATCAGTGAAATCCCTTCCAAGACCATGGTCAAGATATATCATGCTTGTGATGCCGTCAAAACGGAATCCGTCCAGATTGTACTCTTCAAGCCAGAACTTGCAGTTTGAGAGAAGAAAGTGCAGGACCTCATCCTTTCCGTAGTTAAAACACTTCGATCCCCAGGCAGGATGGTCTCCTCTTGCCCCTTCGTGAAAATAGAGAGCAGGGTTTCCGTCAATCAGAGAGAGTCCCTCCAATACATTGCTTACAGCATGTGAGTGGATAAGGTCAATTATAACCGCTATCCCGTAACCGTGTGCTGCATCAACAAGCTTTTTAAAATCTTCAGGTGTGCCGAATCTCGAGCTTACTGCAAAGAAAGAGGAGACCTGGTATCCGAATGATCCGTAATAAGGGTGCTCCTGAATTGCCATTATCTGCAATGTGTTGTAACCAAGATCTGCAATTCTCGGAAGCACACTCTCCCTGAAGTAGTCAAAAGTTGCAACTTCGGGTTTTTCAGAGCTCATACCCACATGGGCCTCATATATCAGGGGTGTGATTTTTTTCGCAATACGCCGGTTAGTCCATTTATAATCCGTCTCATTCCATATCTGGGCAGAGAAGATCTTGCTTTTTTCATCCTGGAAGCATCTGGTTGCATAGGCAGGCATCCTCTCTCCCTCTCCCCCGTTCCAGTATATATACCACTTGAAAAGATCCCCGTGTCGGACACTCTCTGCCGGAAGCTCCAGCTCCCAGTCTCCGTTTCCTTTGGAATGAAGGGCGTACTTTTTCTCGATTTTCCAGTTGTTGAATGTACCAATCAGGTAGATAGCCGTTGCACCGGGAGCCCACTCCCTGAAAAACCAGGATTTACCTGTACGGTGTACTCCGTAGTAGAGATGAGAGTTTACCGATTTGTATAAAGGGTTGCCGTATCCGGCCAACTCCTGTCTTTTGGTAACCGCCTTCTGATACCTTCTGAGAATATCCCGTCTGTAGGGTACCAACCAAGGGTCATCTTCTATCAGCTTCAACTCTTCCATAATTTTATGATTATGTTATTTCTGGTATGTCATTTTCAATTGCACGGAGCTGCTCCTGGCATTGTTTTACAAGCTCTGAGGCTCTTTTTACATACTTTGATATCTCCTGAAGATCAGTATCAGGATTTTCTATCTTTTCCACGATTTTCTGGAGCTCTTCAAGTGACTCCTTATAATTTTTCTTAATCTTTTTCATCACTTTTTAACTTTTCACTTGTTCCTCACTTTTCACTTTTACAACACACTCTATCTGTCCGCCGTTGAGTATGACCCCAATCTTATCCTCCACATTTACATCATTGATATTTTTAATACGTCTGCCCTCCTTATGAATAAGGGCATAGCCCTTTTCCAGAAGTTTAAATGGATTTCCTGAGATAATCCGTTGCTCCAGCAGCTGGATCCGGTTCTTCTCGCTCATAATCCTGTTTTGCAGCGCCATTGAGAGCCTTCTTGAGAGATAGAGTATCTGCTGCTCCTCCGCAGCAAAAATATCGATTATAAAGTCAGCCAGTGCTGTCGGTGTTTTTACCGATGTGTGAGCCACCATATCTGCTATGTGATAGTCGTGATCATGTCCGACACCGACCACAACCGGTATTGGGAACTGTGCAATGTTTGCCGCGAGGTTGTAATCATCAAAGCAAGCCAGATCGTGCGAAGCCCCGCCACCTCTGAGGATTAGCAAAAGGTCGAACTCGCCACCTCTTGCAGCAACTTCATCCATTGCCTCTATTATACCCTCGGGTGCTGTAACCCCTTGCATCGGAGCCGCGAAAAGCTCTGTATAAAAATTGAAGCCGAATTCATTTTCATTAAGTTGCTTCATAAAATCCCTATATCCGGCGGCCTGCTCGGATGATATAACAGCAAGCCGTCTTGGTAAAGGGGGGAAATCAAGAGTAGAGTTCATCTCAAACATTCCCTCCATCTTGAGCCGGTTGATGGTTTCCTGACGGAGAAGCTCCTGCTCACCGACTGTGAATGCCGGATCTATATCTGTTATAACGAGGCTGAGTCCGTATAGCGATGAAAATTGAACCTGAACATAGACCAGAATATGCATTCCCTTTGAGAGGGGTGAACCTGTCGTTGTCTCAAAAAAGGGCCTCAGCATACGGTAATTATTTGCCCAGATTATTGCCTGTGCTTTAGCGGAAACAGCATCTTCCCCGGGATTCTTGTCAATAAGGTCGAGATAGCAATGGCCTGAATAATGGTTCTTTATCTCACTGATCTCTGCTGTTATCCAGTATTTTCCCGTAAATCTCTGCTCTATTGATTCTCTCACCTGCTCCTGTAAATCAGAGAGTCTCATATTCTCCTCTTTTCCCATTTATTTTTTTTTAAACTCCATTCATACAAATATAAGTAATATTGTTGTACCTTTGCAGCGCATTTTTCTCTTATGAAGATCACAAAAGCCATATTTTCTGGTAGTAGCAGAGTCGCAACCGATAGGCCTCAACCAAGACTCCCTGAGTTTGCATTTATCGGCAGGTCAAATGTGGGCAAGTCCTCTTTGATCAACATGTTGTGCAACAACGGCTCACTTGCGCACACATCTTCAAAACCAGGAAAAACACAGCTAATAAATCATTTTCAGATAAACGAGAAGTGGTATCTTGTTGACCTGCCCGGCTATGGTTATGCCAAACTTTCAAAGAAGATAAGGGCTGAGCTGGATGACATAATAAGAGGCTATATAAATGGCTCTGCCGAGTTGGTAAATCTCTTTGTTTTACTGGATTCAAGACACGACATCCAGCCGATAGACCTTCGTTTTATGATGGAGCTCGGTGAGGCTGAGGTGCCTTTCTCAATCATATACACAAAAGGCGACAAACTCAGTGCAACATCCCTGAGCAAACAAATTAAGAATAACAACGAGACTCTTATGGAGTATTGGGAAGAGCTGCCTCCTTTTTTTGTCAGCTCCTCTGTGAAGGGAACGGGAAGAGAAGAGATACTCAATTATATTGAAACCCTATTATAAACATATAAAATCAAAATCATGGACCATAGTCATAAGATTCAGATCTTCACATGCCGCAGTTCCAGATATCTGGCAGAGAAAATTGCAGCATCCCTCAATCTGGAGCTTGGTAAATCAAATGTATTAGTGTTTAGTGACGGTGAGTTTCAACCCGCTTTCGAAGAGAGTGTGCGCGGAGCCACAGTTTTTATTGTACAGTCCACATTCCCCCCAGTGGAGAATATGTTTGAACTTCTACTGATGATTGATGCAGCAAGAAGAGCATCGGCATACAAGGTTATTGCAGTTATTCCGTATTTCGGATGGGCAAGACAGGACAGAAAGGACAGACCTAGAGTTCCTATAGGAGCCAAACTTGTTGCAAATCTTCTCGCAGCAGCCGGATGCGACAGAGTGATGACTGCTGACCTGCACGCAGACCAAATCCAGGGTTTCTTTGATTTTCCTGTTGACCATATCTATGCAAGTTCAATCTTCCTTCCCTATCTGCGCGAACTGAATCTGGAAAATATGTCTATTGCTGCTCCTGATATGGGTGGGGCAAAAAGGGCAAATGCATACTCACGTATATTGGGTTGCCCGTTGATTATCTGCCACAAGTCAAGAGAAAAAGCCAATGTTGTCGGTTCAATGACAGCAATCGGTGATGTTGAGGGAAGAAATATTGTGATAATTGACGACATGATTGACACAGCCGGAACTATTACAAAGGCTGCAGACATGCTTATGGAAAAGGGAGCTCTGAGTGTAAGGGCACTTGCCACACATGCTGTTATGTCCGGTCCTGCATATGAGAGAATTGCTAAATCGAAACTTACTGAAGTTATCCTTTCAGATACAATTCCTCTCACAACAGATCCAAATGTAGACAAGACAAAAATCAAGGTACTTACAGTCTCTGAAATTTTTGCCGATGTCATTGACAAGGTATACAATTACAAATCAATAAGCACAAGCTTCGTATTCTAGCATGCTGACCAACACCACTCCGGACATACTCCATGACAAAATAGTCATGACTCTCAGACACTTTATGAAAAGTGCCGGGAGAGATAAGGTTGTAATAGGGCTATCCGGCGGTATTGACTCAGCCGTTGTTGCCACTATAGCTGTAAATGCCCTGGGTGCGGAATCAGTTTCAGGAATACTCATGCCATCGCCATTCTCCACTCTTCATTCGGTGACTGATGCAGTAGAGCTGGCAGATAATCTGCAGATCAGATACAACACTGTGCCAATTGAGGCAATTTTTCACAAGTATATGAGAGAACTCACAGACCTCTTCGGCGAGGAGCCGGGGAGGCTTACTGTGGAGAATCTCCAGGCAAGAATACGCAGCACAATATTGATGGCATACTCGAACCAAACCGGCGCTTTATTGTTGAATACATCAAACAAGAGCGAGATGTCTATGGGTTACGGCACACTTTACGGAGATCTGAGCGGAGCAGTTATGGTCATAGCAGACATTTACAAACTTGATGTATACGAACTGGCCCGTTATATGAATTCGCTCAAAAGGAGCATTCCTGACTCAACAATGACAAAGGAACCATCTGCAGAGCTGAGTGTAGGACAGAAAGACTCAGATTCTTTACCGCCTTATGATGTGCTTGATCCAATATTGTACTCTCTTAATGAGGGTGGTAAGACTCCGGAGGAGATAGTTGCCTCGGGTGTAGATAAGAAAATAGTAGACCGGATAATCTATCTTAGAAATTCGGCCTCTTTCAAGGGCGCTCAGCTTCCACCCATGATACAAGTCGGAGAGCACCCTCTCCTGCCTGCAAATAAATGTATAAGCTGTAAATAACAAAGGAAACGATATGTCACTGTTTTTATTTTCAATAGCCCTGGTAGCACTTTGTGTATTCCTGCTATGTTTTAACATTATTTTCCGCAAGGACGGCAAATTTCCCGATAAGGAGATTGGCCACAACAAAGAGTTAAGGAAACTCGGTCTGAAATGTGCCAAAGCCGAAGAGAAGGAGATGTGGGGCATCAATGGCTCCATGAAAAAGAAAAAAGGGCTTTCATACTCACCGGCAGAAGGTTGTTCTTCTTGTACCGGTTCAAGCTGTGAGGGTTGTTGCTAATGGGAATAGTTGCTATAGTAGGACGCCCGAATGTGGGTAAATCCACCCTCTTCAATAGGATGGTGGGTATGAGAAAAGCCATTGTAGACGAGATGGCCGGAGTAACACGTGACAGACATTACGGTACCTGTGAGTGGTGCGGAAGGGAGTTTTCCGTGATTGACACAGGTGGTTACACATTAAATTCCGAGGATGTTTTCGAGGAGGAGATACGTAAACAGGTCCTCCTTGCGATAGAGGAGGCAGATGTTATTCTCTTCCTTTGCGAGGTAGGGACAGGTATTACAGACTATGACTCCCAAATTGCCGATATTCTGAGAAGAAGCAAGAAGCCGGTTTTGCTGGCTGCAAACAAGGTTGATACAGGAGAGAAGATGTATGACACACATGTTTTCTATGGACTCGGTCTTGGGGCACCTTTTGCGATTGCTTCAGCAAACGGAAGCGGAACCGGAGATCTGATGGACAAGATTGTGGAGCTGTTGCCTGTTGAAGAGAAAGTTGAAGAGAGAAAAGAGATTCCACACATTGCTATAGTCGGAAGGCCGAATGTGGGAAAATCATCTTTGACCAATGCCCTTCTCGGAGAAGACAGAAACATTGTCACACCGGTTGCCGGCACTACACGCGATTCAATCTCCTCATACTACAACAAATTCGGACATGAGTTCATGCTGGTGGACACAGCCGGACTGAGAAAGAAAAACAAGGTCAAGGAGGATCTTGAATTCTACTCTGTTATGAGATCTGTACGGGCTGTTGAAAATGCCGATGTCTGTGTCATGATGATTGATGCTGCCACCGGAATTGAATCCCAGGATATGTCAATCTTTAACCTGATTATCAAAAACAGGAAAGGGTGTGTGATTGTTGTCAATAAATGGGACACAGTCGGTGACAAGGATGCAAACACCATGAAGAAGATGAAAGAGGAGGTAATGGGGAAAATTGCTCCTTTCAATGATATTCCTATCATCTTCACATCGGTTACCAACAAGCAGAGAATCCTTGACGTACTTGATGCAGTGGCAAAAGTGTACGAAAACAGGTCAAGAAAGATATCTACATCCAAGCTGAATGAGGTGATGCTTGAGGAGATAGAGAACTATCCGCCTCCTGCAATCAAGGGCAAGTATGTCAAGATAAAATATATCACACAGTTGCCAACACCTGCACCTTCATTCGCATTCTTCTGCAATCTTCCTCAGTATGTAAGGGAAGATTATAAGAGGTTTCTTGAGAATAAACTGAGAAAACATTTTGATTTTTCAGGTGCTCCTATACAGATATTCCTTCGCCAGAAATAGGAAGTTTCATACTAAACTTTGCTCCTCCCAGGAGTTCTGATTTCGAATATGAAATCTCTCCCTGGCTTTGTTCAATAATGCTTCTGCATATGGCAAGGCCTAACCCTGTACCACCGCTCTTTGTGGTGAAGTTCGGTTTGAAGAGTCTGTGTGTGAGGTTTTCAGGAACGCCCGGACCGCTATCTTCAACAGATATCTCGTAAAAATCATTCTCTTTGCGGAGTGATACACAGATCTTTCCGCTCTCTTGGTGAGTCATTGCCTGTATTGCGTTTGAGAGAAGATTAACCAGCACTCTGGTGAGCTGTGTCTTACGTGCAATTATCTCTGCCCTCTCCTGATCAGAATCAAACTTTATCTGAATATTATCCCTCGTATTGAACAGAAGTATCTGTTCACGTATGAGTGTGTTAAGCTCAACAGGTCTCAACTCCTCTGAATAGAATCTTGAATAGCTTGAAAACTCTCCTGCTGTCTCAGAGAGAATATCTATCTGTTCAATCAGTGAGTTTGCCAGAGCATCGAACTTGTTAGGCCAATCAGGAACTCCCTGGCTTTTCATCCGAACAAGATGCTGTATGCTTAATCTCATAGGAGTAAGCGGATTCTTGATTTCGTGGGCAATCTGTCTGGCCATCTCCCTCCATGCCTGTTCCCGCTCTCCCGCAGTAAGCCTCTTGGTACTCTCCTCAAGATCATCAACCATCTTATTGTATGCTGAGACAAGAATTCCAAGCTCATCTTTATTTGTGTAATCGATATGCTCCGGTTTCTGTGATATATCGAGCAGCTCCATCTTTTTGCTGATTTCCGCCAATGGTTTGGCAAGTGAATTGGAAAGGGCAATTCCGCCAAAGACTGCTGCCAGAAGAAGCAGTATGTATATATTGATAATTGTGGCTATGATATTGGATACATCGCTCCTCATGCCCGTCCACTGAGAAAAGTACGGGATGTTGATAATCGCTATAAGGACACCGTCCTGATTGTATAATGGTGCATATAGCGAATTGTATTCGACTCCGGCAATCTTCTCCTTGTGAACGAACTCCTTCTTGTTGTTCTTTACCATTTCAATGAAGGCCTTGTCGTTCATCCTCTTTCCCACTATAAAGCGATTGAAGATTTCAGGCTGAGTCGTTCTCAGAAGAAAACCGGCTGAACTGTATAGATTCACGTCAATCCTCGCATTGTTTGAAACACGGTTCATCGCCTGTTGCAACTGCATGTTGTTGAATCTAGGATCGTTATACATTCCCACATTCTGACTGTAAAAAGAGAGTGTGGATTGTACGGAAGCCATCTTCTCCTGAAGCTGTGATTTCGTATTTTCGTTAAAATAATTAATTGAAAACCAAACACTTCCCGTACCCATAAATACCAAGGCAATTACAAGTGAGGAGAGAAGGAGTATGGAGATCTTCCATCTGAATGAGTTTCTCGGCATGGTTGCCAGCGAACCTTTTGATCCTCGTCCGATAAGTCCGAATATTATGAGGAAGTAGAAGAGCATTGTGTACGACAGTGATACAAAATATGGGAAGACGCTCCTTTCAGGACGGCTGAGGACAATTGTTGTCTCCGGCGTTACCCTGCTTATGAAATGAAGATAACCATCACTCTTGTTTGTATAATACCCGATCTTGTCATACTTCTTCGCAACTATCGGATAGCTGTAATCACCACTTGACAAGACAAGTCTTTCATTTATATACTTACCATAGGAGTATATATATGGTATTGTAAAGTTATCCATCTGAATATGGTTCAGAAGTTCTGCAGGATAACCAATAGTCTCATTGATGAACTTTGAATCCAGCTCTATATAGAGTCTTATAGGTCCCCCACTCATTCCAATAGGAGGATATGTAAAGATTCCAAGATATCTGACTCTTCCGTTGAAATTGTTCATAAAGAAGAATCTTGAACTCTCGTATAACTGAGAACCGTATATTGCTACTTCATTTTCAAAAGAGCTGTTGCAATGTATCAGTGGTGAGTCAGGGTCAACCTGCAATAGTGAGGACTCATTACAGATCTTGATATTCATATCGTAGCGCTGGAGAATATTCCAGAAATAACTCTCTGAGAGCTGACTGTGAACCATATCATCTCCCCCAGGTGCATTTACAAGTATGGTGAGTTTAGGATCTGACTCTATCTGCTTCTCAATTGTTTTCAACTGGAGTTCGATATTGAGATCTCTCTCTGTAGACAGCTTATTTGCCCATACACGATTTCTGTTGTCCTCCTTCATGAAACCGTAAAAACTCACCACACCCAGCGTATAGAAAGAGATGAAGATTATATAAATGGCAAGGTTACGTGTTTTGAGAAACGAGAATCTTTCCAGATGTGCCGATACCGGTCTCAGCAACTGCAGTGAAAAGAGTAAGGCTATAAAGAGAAGGGCGTATGAAAGATAGACCAACAGTGAGTATACAGTTATCCCATCTACTCTGTAGAGTTCCAGAATCACGCTGGAGTTAAGGATTACAGATCTCAGGCTTATATGAATGTATGGAAGTAAAAGTAGTGGTATAATGACAAATACAGCTTTAAGGAGAGTTTTTCTACCCCCTTTTGACTTTATGATTATTAGGGCCAGAGTCTTCCTCAATATGAAAAGTGCTGTTATAATGAGAGTTATGACCAGGTTAATTATCAAAAGGTCTGCCAGAGAGCTGAATAACTCAAAATCGGCATAAAGTGTAGGAGAAAAGAGGGCAAGCTCTCCCTGCATCTGAGATGACATATAGAGGGCGAAAAAGCTTACGGCAATCAATCCTCCGGCAAGATAGAAGAAGTCCTTTATCTTCCTTGAATTTTTCAACCTGGCAAAAAGGGCAAATACTATGAATACAATAGCAATAAGCCTCAAAAGTGAACCGGATTGCTCCCCTTTTGATGGCAAATCCTTCAAGACAGAAAAGAGTACACCTCCGTCTTTTCCGTGAATGACATAAGACTCGTCATAGGTGACAGGCACGATGGAGAGCCTCTTCTTGGGGGAGAGATTGGGGTTAATCTGATTCTTGAGCATTGAATTCTCAGTAGGGTAGTCAGTCTGAACGAGTAATGCTGTTATTATCAGCATATCGTCCTTCATGTACATTTTTACTATATACCATCCTGAACCAAGGCTCAGATATTGCTCCTCCTCCGGATTCTCATTTGTAAGGGCAGAGTAGTATGCATAAGCCAGCGGTGTGCTGCTGACACTCCCGCTGTTTACATGCTGCAATCTGTAACCGAGAGTAAAGTATACATCATCGTCATTTGTTATTGGTAGTCGGTTAACCCAAGACTGCAGGGTATCTTCGTAATACCGGTATATCACCATGTCCTCAGGGAAATCCTTGAATGAGAGAAAGACGGAGTCAGGAGTCTCCTGGGCTATTTTTGCATAATCCTCAAGAATCTGTTGTCTCTTATGGATTCGCTCCTGGAGGTCCTTTACCGCATGGTCTACTGAATTGCCAGGCGAATATCTTATAAATGAAGAGATTGCACAAATAAAGGCAATTATCCAATATATGGCTATTCTCCTATTTGTCAGCTTTATGAAAAAATCCTTCATTATTTGTGGTGATAGGGTTCTCCCTTAATTATTGTATGTGCCCTGTATAGTTGCTCCAGAAAAACAAGCCTTACCATCTGATGAGGAAAGGTCATACGGGAGAGTGATATCATATCATCAGCCCTTTGATATACCTTTTCAGAGAAACCGTAAGCACCCCCGATAACAAATATTATATTTCTTGTTCCTGAAACACTATGTTTTTCAATATAACGGGCAAACTCCTCTGATGTTCGCAATGTCCCCCTTTCGTCCAACAAGACGAGAGTGTCGGATACCTTTACATTTTTGAGTATTGCCTCTCCCTCCTTATCTTTTATCTGCTGCTGGGACATTCCGGAGACACTCTTCAACTCAGGCAGCTCAACCCTTTTATAATCCGCATAATGGCCGAGCCTCTCCTCATATGTCTCAACTGCACTTCTGAGCCATGAGGTGTCATTCTTTCCTACAAGAAGTAATATAATCTTCATTGAGACAAATGTAAGACTTTATTCTCAAAATATATACCAGAGTCATGGCTTGATTTTTGCTTACAGATTTAATGTTGTTTATAAAAACATTATGAGCACTCTATTAATAACTTTTTTTTCGATTCTCTTAAGTTTCACTTCAGCTTCTGCCCAACAAGTTCAGGAGCAGGATGTTTTTGTGCCGATTGCAAAATATATTCAATCAGGCGATTCAGAAAAGCTCTCTGCTTGGTTTGCACCTAATCTGGAGATGGATATTCTGGGTACAGTCAATGTATGCAGCAAAACACAGGCAAAACAGATTATAAAAGAGTTCTTCACCAACAACTCTCCAAAGAGCTTCCAGATTGAGCACAGGAGTGGAAAGGCTCCTCTCAAATACGCAATCGGATCGCTGAGCGCAGGAGGAAGCAAATTCAGAGTCACACTCTTTGTCAAGACTCAAGAGAACGGGAACTTCATCCAGCAGATTCGCATAGAGATGGAGTAACGGGAGTTTAATCTTTATTCCTATTTGAAGACAGGACGGGCGTAATTCAATACGTCCTCTTTTGTTATTGTATTGTTGCTGAGAATCAGAAGCCTCTCAGTAACATTTCTCAGCTCTCTGATATTGCCGGTCCATCTGTATGAGGCCAGTTCGTTCAGAGCATCATCCTCGATCTTTCTATGCGGCATGCCGCTCTCTTCGCATATCTGGTCTATAAAGTATCGTGTAAGGATTGGTATATCCTCGATCCTCTCACAAAGAGGCGGAACATGAATAATGATCACACTCAGGCGATGGTAAAGGTCCTCTCTGAAATTACCCTTCTGAATCTCTTCCTGAAGATCCTTGTTTGTTGCAGCTATCACTCTAACCCTGACATTTATGTCTTTATCACTCCCCACCCTGCTCAACTTGTTTTCCTGAAGTACTCTGAGCACTTTGGCCTGAGCTGCGAGGCTCATATCTCCTATCTCATCCATAAAAAGTGTACCACCGTCAGCCTGCTCGAATTTTCCCTTATGCTGCCTTACAGCTGATGTAAAAGCACCCTTCTCATGTCCAAACAACTCGCTCTCTATCAGCTCACTAGGTATAGCTGCACAGTTCACCTCTATGAAAGGCATATTGTTTCTTCCGCTCTTCTCATGCAGCCACCTTGCAACAAGCTCCTTTCCTGTACCATTGGAACCTGTAATCAAGACACGTGCATCGGTAGGTGCAACCCTGTCTATCATATTCTTAATCTTGGTTATTGCAGGTGAAACACCAACAATCTCCTGAATCTTTGCAACCTTTTTCTTGAGAATTTTGGTCTCCTTGACAAGGTCTCCCTTTTCAGTGGCATTCTTCAATGTTATAAGGATTCTGTTCAGATCCAAAGGTTTCTGAATGAAATCATACGCACCCTTTTTGATACACTCCACGGCTGTATCGATGGAACCGTGTCCGGAGATCATGATTACAGGGGACTCGACTCCTGCATCAAAAGCTTTGTCCAGAAACTCCAGCCCGTCCATATTGGGCATCTTGATGTCGGAGAAGATTGCGTCAAAACTGTTTGAGGTGGCGGCAGTAAGGCCTTCCGCCCCGTCAGCAGCCAGAGTTATTTCATGTCCCTCAAATTCAAGTATCTCTTTCAGGGTGTTCCTGATACTCTTCTCGTCATCAATAATCAATATCTTCATTTCAATCTATTTTTTCTGATTCCTCAGTTGAGCAGCCATTTCTGCCATATAACCCTCTTTGAGGGAATACGATGACTGGTACAACTCCTTAATATTACAACTCTTCAATACTAACTGAACAAAAATGCTCCCGAGTACCATATAATCAACCCTTATCGGGGACATTCCCGGCATTTGCAACCGCTCCTCCCTGGTTGAGAGAACAAGCCTCCGATGTAGATCCTCAAGCCTCGCAATATCAAGCTCTTTTGCAGGCAAGCTTCCGTCATCATCGTCATAAAGAAGCTCTCTCAGAGTGTCAAAGGAGCCTGAAGAGCCTATCATCAATCCCGGAGAGTAATCCCTGCAGGCATCAAAAAGAGTCTGCAGCTCCTTTTCAAGATAGTTTACAATCTCCTCTATCTCCTGCTCTTTGATTGGATCACTCGGCATAAATTGCTCACGAAGCCTGAGCATTCCCAGATTAAAGCTTCTCTTCCAATATATTCTCTCCCTGTCTGCTATTATAAGTTCATTGCTTCCTCCACCTATATCACACATCAGAACCTTTTCATCCCAAATCAGCAGGGACTCTCTTATACCTTTGCATATCAGGTCAGCCTCCCTCTCCCCGGAAATAATCTCAATATCGAATCCGAACTGATCGCGAATGGTCATTGCAAATTCCGAACCATTTTCTGCATCTCTGAATGCAGAAGTGGCAAAACCCTTAACTAAAGTCATCTCTCCCTCACTGTCAATTATATCTTTAATCTTCCTCAAAGCCTTTAAAGACTCACTCATGGCATCGTCTCCCAAGCGTCCGGCCCGGAACCCTCCGGTACCGATAAACGAAGGCATCTTGACAACCTTAACAATTTTGCATGATTCTTGTTCTATCTCAGTAATAAGCAGGTTGAAAACATTGGTTCCCAGGTCAAGTATGGCAACTTTCATTGATTAATTTTTTACAAAGATAATCCTTTTTCGTATGTTTGCTTTTTATGAATGACATGAACATTTCAAGGATAATTATAGCAGTGGACGGCCACTCCTCTACGGGGAAAAGCACATTTGCCAAAGCCATTGCACAGAAGTACGGTTTGCTCTATGTCGATACAGGTGCGCTCTACAGGGGTGTGACACTTTTTGCAATCGAAAACTCACTGATAAATCAGGATAACATTATAGACTCAGTCAAACTTGAATCCAAGCTCCAATCACTCCGACCGGAATTCAGGAACACTGGAGAGAATGGCAAAAGCGAACTATATCTGAATGACAGATTGGTTGAGAAAGAGATACGGAGCCTCTCTGTGTCATCAAGGGTAAGTTACATAGCTGCTCTTCCTCTTGTGAGGAATTATGTGGACAAAATATTGAGGTTATACGGAGAGAGAAGAGGTGTGGTTATGGATGGCCGGGATATCGGAACTGCAGTATTCCCCGATGCCGAACTTAAGATATTTATGACCGCTGAGGCGAAAGTCAGGGCAGAGAGGCGATACAATGAGATGATTGCCAAAGGCGAGGAGGCAGATTTTCAAAAGATACTGGAGAATATAATAGAGCGTGATTATATAGACGAACATCGGGACACTGCTCCTCTCAGGATGGCTCCTGATGCAATCCTCCTGGACAACAGCCATATGTCTCCTGAAGAACAGATGGAGTGGATTTCGCAAAAAATCTCTCAGAAATGGAACTGAAGGTCGAGGTCGATACCATGTCCGGATTCTGTTACGGGGTGGTAAGAGCCATAGAGGAGGCAGAAAATTTTCTGGACAAGAACAGGAAATTGTACTCCCTGGGCTCGATAGTCCATAACAACACCGAACTGGACAGGCTGCGCAAGAAGGGGATGGAGGTTGTAAACCACGATGACATGAAGGAGTTGAAAGACTCTGTTCTTTTCATCCGGGCTCACGGCGAACCACCGTCAAGCTACGAGACAGCCCGAGAAAACAATCTCAGGCTGATTGACTGTACATGCCCGGTTGTGCTCAAACTTCAGAAAAGGATTAAGGAGCACTACGAAGAAGTCAGGAAGATTAACGGACAGCTGCTTATATTCGGGAAAAAAGGTCATGCCGAAGTCAACGGTCTTGTTGGACAGACAGGTGGTAATGCAATAGTGATAGAGCGTGCTGCCGATCTTGAATCAGTAGACTACTCAAGACCTGTCGTAATCTTCTCTCAGACCACTAAGGACCTGGATGAGTACCGTGAAATATGCAGGATTATTCAGCAAAGAATTGAAAGCGCTGGTGCACCTGTCGGGAATTTCAAATCTTTCAACACAATATGCGGGCAAGTCTCTTCAAGGCATCCACATCTGAAAGAGTTCGCCGCAAAACATTCTGTTATCATATTTGTATCAGGAAAAGAGAGTTCAAACGGCAAAATCCTTTTTGAAAGCTGCAAATCGGTCAATCCATCCTCATATAAGATAGAGAGGATTGACGAGATAAAAAGGGAGTGGTTCAAAGAGGGAGACTCTGTCGGAGTATGTGGTGCAACCTCGACTCCAAAATGGTTGCTTGAAGAGGTTGCCGGATACATTAAGGGAGAGATGTTCGTCAATGTCATTCTTCCGCTTAAGTTCAGGGATGATGTGACTTACCGGGTTCCTGAACAGTTTCATGACACCATCGAGATAGGGTCTGTTGTAAGGGTCAACTTTGCCAACAAGGAGTACAACGCGGCAGTAAGTGCAATTTCTCACGCTCCCGGAAAGTACAAAGGAAAGGTCAAGGAGATTATCGATCTAAGGTCTGAATATAAGATAACCGAGACAGAGCTCAAACTCTGGGATTGGATGGCAAAATACTATCTGTGCACTCAGGGTGAGGTATATAAAGCTGCATATCCCTCAGGAATTTCTGTCACAGAGAGTAAGAGAAAAAGACGGAAGCCTGTCAGAGAGGAGAGCGAGGGTTTACCGGAACTCTCTTCAGCTCAAAAAGATGCTTTTTTGTCAATCAAAGAGGCTTTCGAGGCCGGCAAGGTTGCTCTGCTAAATGGCATCACAGGTTCAGGCAAGACTGAGATATATATTCGTCTGGCTTCAGAGATTATCGGGAAGGGTGAGAATGTGCTTCTGATGGTTCCTGAAATTGCCATGGGCAGACAGCTCAGTTCAAGACTCGAAAAGGTCTTCGGGGAATCTCTGCTAGTCTATCACTCAAAACAGACACGTAACGAGAGAGAGAGAGTACGGCGACTACTTCAGGACAACCGGGAGAGCTACCTGATTCTGGGTACAAGGTCATCGCTTTTCCTCCCTTTCAACAAACTCGGATTGGTCATAGTAGACGAGGAACACGACCAGTCATACAAACAGGCCGATCCGGCACCAAGATACAATGGCAGAGACACAGCTCTAATACTTTCAGGTCTTCACTCTGCCTATACATTGCTGGGCTCTGCAACCCCTTCCCTGGAGACACAGTACAATACAAACAACGGGAAATATGCCCTTGTGAGGCTGAATGAACGCTATTACGGCACAGAATCACCTGACATAGAGATTGTAGACACCGTAAGGGAAAGGAAATTCGGAAGAATGGAGGGGGAGTTCTCAAGGAAAATCCTGGATGCAATCAAGGAGAAAATTGATGCGAATGAACAGGTGATGGTTTTCAGGAACAGGCGATCATACTCTCCGATGGTGCAGTGCATGTATTGTGAAGAGATACCGGTCTGTCCCCACTGCAATGTCTCTCTTAGCTATCACAAGAACAGGAACGAGCTCAGATGTCACTACTGCAACTACCACATACGGTTCAATACTATCTGCACCAAATGCGGGAATCCGGGGCTGCGAGAGAGGGGAATAGGCACCGAGAAGGTTGAGGAGAGGCTCAGGGAATTTTTTCCTTCGGCAAAAATCGAACGTTTCGATTTCGAGACGACACGGAGCACTGTCAATGAGAAGAAGATCATTAAAGAATTTTCCCAGTGTAAGACAGACATACTGGTAGGCACTCAGATGATTAGCAAAGGTTTTGATTTTGAACATCTCTCACTTATCTGCGTTCTCAACTCGGAGAGTATGCTCTCTGTTCAGGATTTCAGAGCAGAAGAGAGAGCTTTTCAGATGTTGCGTCAACTTGCTGGAAGAGCCGGAAGAAAGCACTCTAAAGGCAAGATAATGATACAGACATCCAGGGCAGAACATCCGATATACCAGCATCTGTTGAGCAATTCGGAAGAGCAAGAAGGCACAATTATTGCGATTCAGCAGCTCAATGAGCGTGAGGAATACGGATTCCCGCCGTTTGTGCGGCTTATAAAAATCACACTGAAAAGCACCAATAAAGAGAAGTTGCAGGAGGCAGCCTCTATGGTTTCAGAGAAAGCTCCTTCATGGGGTGCACGTGAATGGAACGGTCCGTTCACTCCTCCCTTGGAAAAACTAATGGACGAACATCAGTTGCAATTCTGGATAAAACTCTCGAGAAACAATTTATTATTTGAGATCAAATCTGTGATTGCTGCTGAAATTGAAGAGATAGAAAAGAAAACACGCGGTTCGGTCAAGATAATAATTGATGTAGACCCCAATTAAATGCGTAAGCAAAAAAAGAATTTTGTAATTTTGTCCGATTGACTACATATCAAACGAACTATATAAATATATGGGAAAAGTAATTGCTATAGCAAACCAGAAGGGCGGAGTCGGTAAAACAACAACAGCAATCAATCTGGCTGCCTCACTTGCCGTCATGGAAAAGAAGGTCTTAATTGTAGATGCGGATCCACAGGCGAACTCCACATCGGGATTTAATTTCGACCCTGACTCCAACTCAAAACTTACCATATATGAAGTAATGATAGGGAAGGTGAAGATTCAGGATATACTTCTTGATACAGAGATCAAAGGACTTAAGCTTGCCCCTTCTCATATAAACCTTGTCGGCGCTGAGTTTGAGATGCTCAACATCCCTGAGAGAGAGATGGTTATGAAAAAAGCACTCGAAACTATCAGGAATGAATTCGATTTTATAATAATTGACTGTTCTCCTTCTCTTGGAATAATTACCATCAACTCCCTGACTGCAGCAGATTCTGTACTTATACCGGTACAATGCGAATACTTTGCACTGGAGGGTCTCGGCAAACTGCTCAACACAATAAAGCTTGTCCAGAACAGACTCAACACATCACTTCAGATTGAAGGATTTCTGCTTACAATGTTTGATGCAAGGCTTAGACATGCAAACCTTGTTGTGGACGAAGTCAGAAGCCACTTCAACGAGATGGTGTTTAATACTGTAATACAGAGAAATGTAAGACTGAGCGAAGCTCCGTCATTCGGAAAACCGGTAATCCTGCACGATGCAGTATCTGCCGGCACAAATAATTATTTAAATCTTGCCAAAGAGGTTTTAAAAAAGAATTCATAGGATGAAGAAGTCAGCTTTAGGAAGAGGGCTTGGTGCCCTCATCTCGGACGTAGATAATATGTCCTTCAACAACAGACCTCTTGTTGCCGAAAGCCAGGCAACTTCGGCCTCAATTTCAGAGATACCGGTTGACAAGGTGGAGGCTAACCCGTATCAACCGAGAAACACTTTCGATGAGGAGGCTCTTGCAGAACTTGCAGACTCAATTAAGACACTTGGTGTTATCCAGCCGATTACCGTCAGGATGACAGAAAATGGCAAATATCAGATAATAAGCGGCGAACGCAGGTTCAGGGCAGCTACTTTAGCAGGGTTAAGCGCAATTCCGGCCTATATCCGTAAGGCAGACGACCAGGGTATGCTTGAGATGGCAATTGTGGAGAATATTCAAAGGGAGAATCTGGATGCCATAGAGATTGCACAAAGTTTTCAAAGACTTATTGAAGAGTGCCGCCTCACTCAGGAGGAGATGGCCGGCAGGGTAGGTAAAAAGAGGGCTACTGTTACAAATTACCTCAGGTTGTTGAGGCTCCCGCCTGAAATTCAACTGGCAATAAGGGCTAAAGCCATATCAATGGGCCATGCAAGGGCTCTTCTGGCAATAGAGGATCCAAAAAAACAGATAAAGCTGTGTAATCAGATAATTGAAAACGACCTTTCAGTAAGACAGATAGAAGATAAAATACGCAAATTTTCAGACGAGGAGCAACCGAAACATGTTCAGGAAGAGCTCCCGGAAAATCCTCAGCTTGAAGAGGCCTTTATACGTCTTCTCGAGATATTCGGAAAGTATTTTGACAATAATATCAGCCTGAAAAGGGGCGAAAAAGGGACAGGCTCTCTCACTATCCATTTCAATGGAGATAATGAGATATATCAATTTCTAAAAGCTCTTGAGCAAACAAACATTTAAAGCTCGATGGCCAGAAAGATCCTCATAATTGTCACCTTGTTCCTGATAACACTCTCTGCGAGTGGACAGGTCAGATCAAGAACAAATATTGCGGGAGCTCCCGGAGCTTCGATGTTTCAACAAAACACCACCAACAACAATAACACAAGAGATACTACCAGTTACAGCGATACCTCTACAGTTCCCCGTTATACAATAAAGAGATATTTTAAAAGTCTGGCACATCGGGATTCAATGAGGATCAACCATATGTGGATGGGTTCGCTTATACTCCCCGGAACAGCCCAGATATACAATAGACAATACTGGAAATTACCTGTCGTTTACGGAGGAATGGCCGCCCTTATATATCAAGGCTACAGCAATGGAGCCAAATTCAAGGACAACGGAGATGTGAAGTACAGGAACAACCGTGATTACTATTATATTGGTGCTGCTATGTTGCACTATGCGACAATCATGGATGGAATAGTTTCATATAAATCTGAAAAGACAATACTTCCTGCCAGAGCATCACTTTACTCCGCAATGCTTCCTGGTTTGGGACAGGCCTATACCGGAAACTATTGGAAGATTCCCATAATATACGGAGGTTTGATAACCTGCGGCTATTTCATAAATTTCAACAACCTGCAGTTCCAGAAATACAAGGAGCTCTATATCGAGGCTTCCAATAATCCTCAGGGAGATGTAGCAACTAAATACAGCCTGGAGACTCTTGACTATTTCAAGACTGCTTACCGAAGATACAGGGACTACTCAATTTTGGCTGGAGCCCTTGTGTATGCACTGAACATCATTGACGCAAATGTATTTGCACACTTCAGCGAATTTGATGTCAGCGACGATCTTTCTGCCTCAATTGAACCGGTCGTCATTCAACCTTTAAACAACCAATTTGCCAACAGTCTCTCTCCTGCTTTTGGATTGAAGATGAACTTAAATTTTTAAAATGAAGATCAGAACATTATTTTTTGTATTGCTAGCAGTTGTTTCCACCACAGAATTATCATACGGACAACTTTTAACAAAAAAACCGACAAAAAAGGAACTTCTTACTGAGATAGAGATGCTCAGAAAGACAATAGACTCATTGAAAAATGAACTCAGTGGAGCAGCCATAGAGCTTTCAGACACTGTAAGTACAAATGATACAATTAATCCCGGAGGAATCAACTTCTTTGAGGGAGAAGACCTTATTGAGAGCAAACTCTCTACTGACAGTCTGCTGAGCCTCTATTACGTTCAAAAGAAGTTTTCGATGGTAGATAATCTCTATGTTGATCTTGACAGTGCAAAACTCACATCAGATATTCCTGACTCTGTGTTTGTTTCCCGTCTGAGAGCAATGAACTCTTTCATCCCGCTTCCATACAACGACATTATTAAAAACCATATCGTTTTCTACACCCAGAAGATTCCTAACAAGATTGACCTGATACTCGGTATGTCTGCCTACTATCTCCCGATATTTGAAGAGATAATAGATCAATACGACCTGCCTAAAGAGTTAAAAATAATGGCAGTTATAGAATCAGCGCTCAATCCCAATGCATGTTCGAGAGTTAAGGCAAGAGGACTATGGCAATTTATGTACAGGACAGCTCTTCAGTACAACCTCAAGATCAATTCATATGTAGATGAGAGACTCGACCCGATTGCATCTACTCATGCTGCATGCAAATATCTGAAAGATTCATACACTATTTTTGGTGACTGGGCTCTTGCTATCGCATCATATAACTGCGGAACAGGCAATGTAAACAAGGCAATAAGAAGAGCCGGTTCAAGGGATTTCTGGAAAATCTACCCATATCTCCCTAGAGAGACACGCGGGTATGTACCGTCATTCGTAGCTGCTTTGTACACACTTAACTACTATAAAGAACACAAGATTGTGCCTAGAGCCATTTCAATGCCGGCTCATATTGACACATTTCTGATACACAAGCCTTTGCACTTTGGACAAATTTCTGAGGTTGTCGGAGTTTCTGTTGAAGAGCTTCAAAACCTTAATCCTCAATATATAAAACAGATAATCCCGGGATCTCCTGAGGGTATGGTGCTCAATCTTCCATATCAGTATACCACTACATTTGTCAGCAGTGAAGATTCAATTTACACATACAAGGATTCTCTCTTTTTCAACCCTATCATCTTTAAAGAGACAAAGGGAAGCAACCTTGCCTCCTCTACATCCGGAAGTGAAGGAAGTACATCATTTACACACAAAGTAAGAAAAGGGGAGACTCTGGGTGGTATAGCAATGAAGTATGGTGTTAAACTCTCTGATTTGCAGAGATGGAATCATACCAAATCAAAAATAAGCATTGGACAGAAAATTGTAATACACGGAAAACGCTCATCATCTTCAGGTGATGAATCTTCATACGCATCCGCTCCACAAACCAAAAAGAGTGGAGGATATATATACTATACAGTAAGAAGGGGTGACACACTCTGGGGTATTTCAAGAAAATTCGAAGGAGTCTCTCTCAATGACATTCTTGAACTCAATGGTCTCACCAAAAACAGCAAGATTGCTCCGGGCAAGAAATTAAAGATTAAGAGAGCATAAGTCAAAGGCGGAATCTCAGCTGTATTTTTGCTTCGCTTTTTAAGGGGCCGGATATCAATCCGGTCCCTTCGCTTATTTTATCCCTGTCCAGATACCTGGTTGCAGCTATTCTGAACCAGATATCGCATCTTTTAACAGGAATGATGTGAAGATTAAGATAGCATCGTACTCCCTCACCGTAGTAAACCGGCACAGAGAAGTTATATAGCATGTCACGTTCATAAACGTATATGCGGCTATCCCAAAGAGCTGCATTGAAATAAGCCAGCCTTAGAGATGTTTCAAACTTGCCTGCAGGTGCCTTGAAAATGGTCTCGGCAGAGAGATGATAACCGTATTTGAGACCACCATCATCTATAAAGTTCAGATCGCCTCTCCCCGCTATCCTGAACAACGAAGAGAGTCTGAATGTGTGGTTATACCTGAGAGAGTGTCTCTTATCACTTAATGAATACTTGAGGAAAACCTGACTTTTAGCTTTTTCTGAAGATGACGCAGAAAATGTAAGATAATACTTATCGTTGCAGAACTCTGCATCAGCGGTTGTTTTCCAATATTTGCCCAACAACAGCTTTGCTGCAATTCTTACAGATCTCTCCCCTCCTATCGAAGATTTTCTGGAGATCGGAGATGCAAAAGGAGCTCTGTACTGCCCGGCGAAATCTCTCAACAAGAGGGCTGTCTCCAGTTTACTCGTCGGTGAGTATAGAAGACCACCTATGAAGGCATATGAACCAGTATGATCAGCTGCCAGCTCTCCGAAAATCCTGAATTTGCGAAAGACCCGGTATCCATCTATTGAGAAGTTTGCCTGATATCCTCCCATCTGCCGATTATGTCTGATCTTAACAGAGTCTCTTCCCCCGTATGGTAGCGAATACCAATATAGAGCAGTGGTTTGTGATATTCTAGAACTGTTACCCGACCATGAGATATTGCTCCCTATGAGTGTCCCATCCAGAGACCCTTTTCTCTCAAGTGTGGTTTTTGTATTATGCAAACCGGTTGTAAGAAGTGATGTATACTTTCCGTCAACAACTCTTGCGTCATATCTTCTGTGTGATGCAAGAATGGTGAACCTCCAATCATCTTTTTCCAGTGTGGCAGAGATACCCCTTAACGCTCGGTTTTCATCCGTTGAGTTGTAAGGGGCCAGCCCTGCAGGATGTTTTGACAATGATCCGACATCTGTATATGAGTCCATTGCAAATGAGTTCCAGAGAACAAGACCCTGTCCGAAACGGGCAGAAAAGTCTCCTGCCACCAATCTGTTCAAGATACCGATTTTTGAGATAGATATATTGAGCGATTTGTAATCCACCCCCCTCTCACCGGGATCTCTCTCTAGGGTAATTGCTGCTTTGATATGCTCTGTCGACTCATACTTAAGCTGAGAATAGAACGATCCTCTCGGACCAAGATATCTACTGTCAGGTTTTTTGTCAAAATCTTCCTTTTTAATCGGGAAGAATCCCAGCTCCTTCTCGATGACATATCTGCTCTTTAAAAGTAGTTCGGCTCTGGAATCCCTCAGCATTGACTTTGGAGAGAATCTAAAATTTTCATCCTTTGTACCTACCGTCAAAAAAGGAATTAACAAAGAGACAATATCTGACTTAAAACCGGGGATATTATAGAGTTCATTCAAAGAGAGCAGTTGTCCGTATTCCTCTCTGTAAGATATGATTGCGCTGACCTGCCAGTCAGAGAGTATGTCAAGCGTCTCCAGATCCTCTCTATCCGCCGTATTGATATTCAAAGGTGAAAGCAGCATCTGCCTGTAATATTCCAGCAACTCTTCCATCCGGTCCTCTTCCGGTATGTTGCCACCCTCCTCTGCAGCCTTTGTTATCAACTCAATAATCCTTTCCGGAATCTCTTGTCCCTCTGCCCTATTGACAAAGAGAACCCCGCTGCCTGAAAAAAGCAGCGTTAGTAAAATCACTCGCCTCATAAATCCCTCCCCTCATAAAAAAGTAAATGTTATTTATCCAACCTTGTACCTGTACTCAACCTTTTTTAATTCTTCATTTGCCTTTGAAATCTTTGCAGCAAGCTCACTCTTAAAGACAGAGAGCTTATTCATAAGCTGCTCATCACCGGTGGCCAGCATCTGTACAGCTAATATTGCTGCATTTTTAGCTCCGTCAAGAGCCACTGTCGCAACCGGTATCCCTGCCGGCATTTGTAAGATTGAAAGTACTGAATCCCAACCGTCAATTGAGTTTGACGATTTAATAGGAACACCGATTACAGGAATCGGAGTGAACGCCGCAATAATCCCGGGAAGATGTGCTGCTCCCCCGGCACCGGCAATTATCACCCTCACCCCCCTGCCATAGGCACTCTTTGCAAATTGAGCCACCATCTCTGGCACTCTGTGTGCAGAAAGGGCATTGATCTCAAATGGTATCTCCATCTCATCCAGAAACTCTGCAGCCTGCTTCATCACCGATAGGTCGGAGGTACTGCCCATAATAATGCTAACTCTTGGATTCATTGGTGTTTCAGTTAAATTGGTTTAAGACAAAATTAATACTTAATTTCGCGAGCACAAAATCAATTTATATGGAAAAGATCACCCTGCACGACAAGCGTTTCCGCATATGCATACCCAATGAACAGATTGAGGATAGTATCAGGAAAGTAGCAGAACAGATAAACACAGACTATAAAGATGTTGAATGTCCGTTATTCCTTGCAGTACTGAACGGTTCATTCATGTTTGCCGCCTCCCTTCTGAAGCATATAAATTTTAAATGTGAGATATCTTTTGTCCGCCTCTCTTCATACTGCGGCACCTCATCAACAGGCGAGGTGAAGCAAATCCTCGGATTCAACAAATCGCTCGAGGGAAGGAGTGTAATTGTAGTCGAAGATATCGTTGACAGTGGAGAGACGATGGTTGAGATGAACAAGACCCTGCTGTCAGCTAATGTAAAAGATGCAAAGATCTGCACCCTTCTCTTCAAACCAAATGCATACAAAAAAGATCTTAAGATTGACTATGTTGCAATGAGCATACCTAATGATTTTATTGTAGGATTCGGTCTGGATTACGACGAGCTGGGGAGACAGTATAAGGACATATATGTATTGGATGAGTAAGTTATTATAATATGAAGTATTACATAATTTTCGGCCCTCCGGGTGCCGGTAAGGGGACACAATCTGTGCTTCTTGCAGAGAAATACTCCCTTACCCATATATCAACAGGAGAGCTTCTTAGAAAGGAGATAGAGAGTAAAAGTGAACTTGGTCTAAAAGTAAAGGCTATAATAGAAAATGGCAAACTTGTTGACGATGAGACAATTTTAGAATTGATTAACAATGTTGTATCCGGATCACAAAACGGTAACAAAGGATACATCTTGGACGGTTACCCCAGAACTATACCTCAGGCAGAGGCTCTTGACAGGATTCTTGAGGCAAAGGGACAGAAGGTTTCTGCAGTAATTTCGCTTGAGATTGACGAAGAGGTTATCTTCCAACGAATAGCTATGAGAGCACAGATGGAAGAGCGTAAGGATGATATGGACAGGGCAACGATAGAGAACAGGATAGTTCAATATCACAAGAAAACCGAGCCTCTGATCACTTATTACAAAGAGAGTGGCAGATATTTCCAGGTTGACGGAAATAAGAGTATAGATAACAACTTCAGGGATATCTGTGATATCATTGACAAAATAAAATAATTCAAGAATGGGTAATTCCAACTTTGTAGATTACGTCAGGCTTCTTTGCCAATCAGGTAACGGAGGAAAAGGTTCCATGCACCTCCGCAGGGAAAAATTCGTGGCAAAAGGCGGTCCGGACGGAGGAGACGGTGGCCGTGGCGGCCACATTATCCTTAGGGGGAATGCCCAGACATGGACACTTATACATCTTAAATACAGAAAACATATCCGTGCAGAGCATGGTGAGGCCGGAGGCGGTCAGTTAAGGCATGGTGCGGACGGAAAGGATATTATACTGGATGTACCGCTGGGAACTGTTGCCAAGTTGGCTGAGACCGGAGAGGTACTTTTTGAGATTACTGCAGACGGAGAGGAGAAGATTCTTGCAAAAGGGGGCAGAGGAGGACTCGGAAACGATTTTTTCAAAAGCGCAACTAACCAGACACCCAGATTCGCACAACCTGGTGAACCCGGAACCGAGAACTGGTATATTCTGGAGTTGAAGATTCTTGCCGATGTTGGTCTTGTCGGTTTTCCAAATGCCGGTAAATCCACCCTTTTGTCGACCATATCGGCTGCAAGACCGAAAATTGCAGACTACGCGTTCACGACACTCGAACCGAGCATCGGAATCGTGGAGTATTATGACAATAAGTCTTTTGTAATGGCCGACATACCAGGGATTATTGAGGGGGCACACGAAGGCAGGGGCCTTGGTCTGAGATTCCTGAAACATATTGAGAGGAATTCAATGTTGCTTTTCATGATACCTGCAGACAGCAAGGATATTGCTACTGAATACAAGATACTTTTGAACGAGCTCAAACAATATAATCCTGAATTGCTGGACAAAGAGAGGCTTCTTGCAATCACCAAGTCCGACATGCTGGATGATGAACTTGAAAAAGAGATGAAGAAACACCTGCCCCGTAAGGTCAAGCATATTTTCATATCCTCCATAACCGGTAAGAATATTCCGAAATTAAAGGATATGATCTGGGAATCATTAAACATATAACAGATGTTTGAGAGGATAATTGATTTTGACAAATCACTGTTTCTTGTTCTGAATCATGCTACAACTCCCTTTTTTGACGGAGTAATGGTTTTTGCTTCTGAAAAATTCACATGGGCTCCTCTCTACTTTGCAATTATCTTCTTTATATTTTTTAAAATTGAAAACCACCGGCTTGTCATAAGGCCCGTAAAGCCCGCTTTTCTGGCTCTTGCTGGCATTCTTGTGACATTTGCACTCACAGACATGGTTTCGGCCAGTGTAATCAAGGATTCCGTCCAAAGACTGAGACCCGGACATGACCCTGAACTTGAAGGGCTGGTACGAATGCTTGACGGAAAAGGTGGTTTGTACGGTTTTGTCTCCAGCCATGCTGCCAATGTCTTCGGACTGGCACTCTTTACCGCATTCACATTCAGGAAGAGCTGGTATTCGGTAATTATCTTTTTATGGGCTTCACTGGTCAGTTACAGCAGGATATATGTGGGGAGGCACTTCCCTATGGATGTTATATGCGGAGCCATTCTTGGCATTCTTATAGGCTGGATTGTCTATAAAATCATCAGCCCTGACGGCTGGCGTATTCACTTTAAAAAGAAACCTCATGATATACATAATTGACAACAATACTGATCCATATTGGAATCTGGCTGCCGAGGAGTACCTCTTCAAAAATATGACTCAACCTGTCTTCAGGTTGTGGCAGAACGACAACGCAATTATCATAGGCATGCATCAGAATGCCCTTGCAGAGATAAATATAGAGTATGTAAGAAATAACGGTATAAAGGTTGTGAGAAGGGTTTCCGGAGGCGGTGCCGTATACCATGATATGGGAAATCTCAATTTCACCTTTATAGACAACAGAAGTGAGACAGAGGAGAGTTCTGCAATGTTTGCCAGATTTACCAAGCCGATTGTAGACGCATTGAAGAAGTTGAATGTTGACGCATACCTTGAAGGGAGAAATGACCTTTTAATAGAGGGAAGGAAGTTTTCCGGCAATGCTGTTGCCGTATATAAGGAGAGAATCCTTCAGCATGGCACCTTGCTTTTCTCCTCCTCTATGAAAGATCTCTCCCAAGCCCTCGCAGGAAGGCCCGAGAAATTTGTAAGCAAATCGGTAAAGTCAAACCGTGCAAGGGTTACCAACATAAGTGAACATCTCAAAGAGAGCATGACAATAGAGCAGTTTATCTCTTTTCTGGAGTTGGAGATAGCAGTTGACGGGAATTATAAGAGATACCATTACACTCCTCAGGATATGGAGGCAATTAATAAGTTGAGAGATACAAAATACAGTCAGGATTGGTGGAATCTGGGCTCGGCTCCTGCTTATAAATTCTCTAAGGTTTGCCAGTTCCCCGGTGGGCTCGTTGAGCTCTATATGGAGGTTTCAAAAGGCATTATCAAGGAGATTCGCATTTTTGGAAGCTATTTCTTCACAAAGGAGACTTCAGATGTTGAGAAGTTGCTTACCGGGTGCAGCCACACCAGAGAAGAAATTGAGAAAAGGCTGGAAACAATAAACCTCTCTCATTACTTCAACAATATAACGAGAGAGGAGTTTATTACACTATTCTGGAATTAACCGGAAATCTTATCTTCTTTCTTTTTTCTCTTTATGTTTTATTAAAATATCCTTAAGCACGTCGACACAATCTACCAGTGCATCCTCAAATTTCATTGAGTGACGCTCTACTACAACCTCATCACCCGGTACCTTAATAATCAACTTTACATTTTTGTTATCATACTCGGGAAGCAGGCTAAGCACAACGTCAATACCCTGTATACCCTCATAGAAACGAGGAAGTTTGCCAAGTTTCTTCTCAATAAAGTCGATCAGCTTCTGATCTGCATCAAACTTGAGAGATTGAATTCTAATGTCCATAATTATCCTCCTTTTTTTGCTCTTGGATGAGCGGTTAAATATACTTTTTTCAGTTGTTCAAAAGAATTGTGCGTGTACACCTGCGTAGCGGCAAGTGACGAATGCCCAAGGACCTCCTTTATGCTATTCAGGTCTGCCCCATTGTTAAGCAGATGTGTTGCAATGCTGTGCCTAAGCAGGTGCGGTGATCTCTTACCTGAAAATCCCTCCACTCCGGCAAGCTCTCTCTTTACTGTATTGTTAACAAAGGAGAGATATAATGGTTTACCAGAATTTGTAACGAATAACGGGGAGGCAGGTGAAATTGGGAAAATTTCAGAATAGGTGTTCAGATAACTCTCCAACTCACCTTTCAGAGAATCGGTAACCGGAATCTCTCTCTGTTTATCCCCTTTACCTGTAACACGGAACAGGGCACGTCCCCTGTCCCAGTCAGAAATTTTAAGAGCTGCAAGCTCTGCACGGCGCATTCCGGTGTTGTATAGTGTTGCCACAATTGTCCTATCCCGCAACGACCCGAAATCATCATCGACTTCACGCGAGAAATAATTATCAACAGCACGCTCTGTGTAAAACTGGGGTAATCTTTTTGACTGTTTTGGACGGTGTATTCTCTTGACCGGATTTGTATCAATCTCTCCGTTTCTTACAAGATAATCTGAAAAACTGCTTAGAGCAGAAAGTTTTAGATTCATAGTTCTGGGAGAGATTCCAGATTCAAGTCCGGATGCAACAAAACCCCGTATGAGATTTGGAAGAAGCACTCCGGTACTCTGTTCATCCGGATTACCCGATGCAAATGCAAAGAACTCCTTTATATAACCCTCGTAAAGAGTCAATGTCCTCGGAGAGTATCTTTTCTGAACCTTGAGATATTCGATAAACCCTTCAACCATACTCCGTGTTTCTTCTTGACACTAATATACAAAAAAAAACCGGTACTCCGAAAAAACGGAGTACCAATTTTCAATATTTTATGTCGGACATTACTCCTCGTTCAAACGAAGAGATTGTACATAAATTGCTTTCTTAATTTCATCGCGTCTCTTGACAGATGGCTTTACAAAAGTCTTTCTGCCTCTGAGCTCGCGGACAATGCCGGTCTTCTCAAATTTACGTTTGAATTTCTTCAACGCTCTTTCAATATTTTCACCCTCTTTGATAGGTACTATAATCATACGGCAAACACCTCCTTTTTTTAGGACTGCAAAAGTATGGATTATTTTGATAAAAGACAACTTACCGGAAATAATTTTAGTAATTTCGTATAAAATTAAATAAAAATGAACTTAGTGGACTTTAGAAAATCAATAGTGCAAGGCATCCCCGACACTCTCCCTGAAATCAGGCAATATGAGACAGAAATCAACCATGCTCCTAAGAGAAAGGATATTCTTACATCAAAGGAAAAGGAGCTTGCACTAAGAAATGCATTAAGATACTTCCCGCAAAAACATCACAAGATACTTGCCCCTGAATTTGCAAAGGAACTTCAGGATTATGGAAGGATTTACATGTACCGTTTCCGTCCGGATTATAAAATGGCAGCCCGCCACATAGATGATTACCCTTATAAATCACGCCAGGCTGCCGCAATAATGATGATGATAAACAACAATCTGGACTATGCGGTTGCCCAACACCCTCACGAGCTGATCACATACGGGGGAAATGGAGCCGTTTTCCAGAATTGGGCACAATATCTTCTTACCATGCAGTATCTCTCTCAGATGACTGATGAGCAGACACTTGTCCTATATTCCGGCCACCCGCTGGGACTTTTTCCTTCACACAAAGGGGCACCAAGGGTGATTGTGACAAACGGGATGGTTATTCCCAACTACTCCTCAAAGGACCATTGGGAGAAGTTCAATGCTCTTGGAGTATCACAATACGGTCAGATGACAGCAGGCTCTTTTATGTATATCGGCCCTCAGGGAATAGTCCACGGGACAACCATTACAGTACTCAACGCAGCCAGAATGAGATCGGAAAAGGGGGAAAGCAATTTCGGAGGTAAAGTCTTTGTTAGCTCCGGACTTGGAGGAATGTCGGGAGCTCAGCCAAAAGCGGCAGTGATAGCAGGTGTGATAGGAGTTGTTGCAGAAATCAATCCGAAAGCTGTTCAGACAAGATATTCACAAGGATGGGTTGATGAGGTCTTCACCGATCTGGACCTGCTCATGGAGAGGGTAATCTCTGCAAAGAAGAAAAAAGAATCTGTGTCAATTGCATATCAGGGCAATATTGTTGATCTCTGGGAAAAATTCATTGAGGCCGGAGTCGATGTGGACCTGGGAAGCGATCAGACTTCACTGCACAATCCATGGTCAGGCGGATATTATCCTGCAGGTATCACATTTGAGGAATCAAACCGTTTGATGGCTGAAGAGCCTGAGGAGTTCAGACGCCTTGTCCAGGAGTCTCTCAGAAGGCAGGTTGCTGCAATTAACAAGCTTACAAAAAGAGGCATGTACTTCTTCGATTACGGTAATGCCTTTCTGCTCGAAGCATCAAGGGCAGGTGCAGATATAATGTCACCCGACGGAACATTCAAATACCCTTCATACGTTCAGGATATCATGGGTCCACTCTTCTTTGATTACGGATTCGGGCCTTTCAGATGGGTATGCACCTCTTGCAAGCCGGAAGACCTTCAGGTTACAGACGAAATTGCAGCCGATGTCCTTGAAAAGATCATGAAGTCAGCACCTGATGAGATCAAAAGCCAGCTTGCCGATAATATCCACTGGATAAAGGAGGCAGCGAAGAATAGACTTGTGGTCGGTTCACAGGCGCGTATATTATATGCAGATTCAGAAGGAAGGATTGAGATTGCCCTTGCAATGAACAGGGCAATTGCTGAGGGGAGGATCTCCGCTCCTGTAGTACTCGGAAGGGATCATCATGATGTCTCCGGCACAGACTCTCCATTCAGAGAGACCTCAAATATTTACGACGGTTCCGGATTTACCGCAGACATGGCTGTACAGAATGTTATCGGTGACTCATTCCGGGGAGCTACATGGGTATCCATACACAATGGTGGTGGTGTCGGCTGGGGAGAGGTTATCAATGGCGGGTTCGGAATGGTTATAGACGGAACAGCTGAGTCTGAAAGGAAAATCAGGGAGATGCTGCTCTGGGATGTTAATAACGGAATTTCACGTAGAGCCTGGGCAAGAAACACCGGGGCAATATCTGCAATCAAGAGGGAGATGGAGAGAACTCCTCTTCTGAAAGTTACTCTACCGAATATAGCTGATGATAAATTAATAAGCGAGACTGCGGAACATCATTTTGACAGGAAAGCCTAGCTTGGCCGCGTAATCTTTCATTTCAAGGATTACGCGGGCATCCAGGTCCTTGTCCCTGGCAATAATCCATAAAACATCTCCTTCAGGAGATCCAACCAATGCCACAGTGTAATCCGGATCAACCCTGAAAACCCAGTAGTCTTCCGAAAATGGCCAGTTGAAAGAGACCTTCATTTTGGAAGGGTTTACCTTATCGGGAACCCAGCCCTTTCCTTTCCACTGTTTTATTCTTGTGCGGTCACTAATCAGGCGTCCCTCATTAACAATTGTGAAAGATCCGTCCTCCATCAATGTAAACAGGGATGTACACTCTTCAAGTCCATCCTGAATCTTGTTTGGAAGGCGCTCAATCTCATACCATCTTCCCATATACTTTTCTGTTTCGAAGGGCTTAACAGTCTCAGAGACAATGTATACAGACGAACAAGATGATACAGTTATTAAAAGAATTGCAGAAATCAAATACTTCATTTATAATCTTGATTAGTGTAGGATTTTATTCCTCAAATTCTGTACCAAGTGTACCATATATTACACATCATTTGTATAAAGAGGGATATTTTTGTGGAAAATAATGAAAACATGAAAAGAAGTGTTATTAAAATAGACGAGGCTCTTTGCAACGGTTGCGGAAGTTGCGTAAGCGGATGCCATGAAGGAGCCCTTCAACTTATCAACGGCAAGGCTGTAATGATAAGCGACCTTTATTGTGACGGACTTGGTGCCTGCATTGGAGAGTGCCCGACAGGCGCGATTGAACTGATTGAAAAAGAGACAGAGCCATATAATGAGATTGCAGTAATGGAGAGAATATCTGTCAAGGGAGAAGATGTGATAATAGCTCACCTCAAACATCTGAAGAATCACAATGAGATTGAGTGGTTCAACCAGGGAATAAAGTGGTGCGAAGAGAACAATGTTAAAATAAATCTCTCCAGGCTGGAGGATGAAAAACCAAAAATGGCATGTGGCTGTCCTGGTTCAATGGAGAGGGATTTCAAACATGTTGCCCCTGCATCAAATAACACTGTGACAGGCCCAGCTCCCGCTACTGAATTACGTCAATGGCCGGTTCAGCTGCATCTGTTAAATCCACAGGCATCATTTTTTAAAGAGGCTGATGTGCTTCTTGCTTCAGACTGCTCAGCCTATTCGTTCGGCAATTTTCACGGCAAGTTCTTAAAAAACAAAGCTCTTGCAATTGCATGTCCTAAACTGGACAACAATCTGCAGAGCTACGTAGATAAGCTTTCAGAGATGATACGAATGTCAAGAATCAATACACTTACCGTTCTTATAATGGAAGTTCCATGTTGTGGAGGTTTGCTTCAAATTGCAAAAAATGCAAGAGAAAAATCGGGAATAAATATCCCGATCAAGTGTATTGTCCTCTCAGTTCAGGGAGAAATTATTTCTGAGAACTGGGTTTAAAAAGAAGATTGTCTACAGAGAATCTGCCCGGACCTGCTATAAAGAGGATTACCAAGGCCACCATATAGACAAAAGCAAGTTCCTTAACCTGGAATGGGTCTGCTGCATGGGTAACAAAGAAGGCAACAGCCATTGTGAAAGCCATAGGTATCAACGCCAATCTTGTAAGAAACCCGGCGATTACAAATAATCCTGCTACAAATTCAGCAGAAATGGCAAGTGTCAGTGAAATCTGCGAACCTAGTCCTATAGGATCAGGGAACACAGATGAGAGCATCGAGTAATTCTGTATCTTCTGCCAGCCATGAAGCATTAAAAGTATTGCAAATGCGACCCTGAAAACAAGCAGGGTTGCAGATTGTGCATTCTCCTTAAGAGGGGCACTATATAATATAAAATTTTTCATTTTTTCATTGATTGTTATTAATCTGATTTTGTACGAATGATAGAAGGGGCTCCGGCAAATCTATCTCATCCTTGAGAATTATCTCCAGAGTTGCCTTCCCATCTTTTGTGAGTGTAAAATACATCTGCCTCTTATCAACCTTTCCGAGCGTTCTTGTAATAAAACCCTTCTCCTCTACCGCTCTTATAAGTTTAGATGTATTTGAACAACTAAGGCTTAGCTTTTCCGCAATTTCTCCCGAAGAGAGTTGCCCCTCCTTAAGAGAACACAGTAACATTCCCTCATTAAGGCATATTCCATATTGATCGTGAAAACTCTCTTCATATGAACATATTGCCCTATATATATCCCTTATAGCACAAAGCCTTTCCATTTTTCTTGATTTTTTTTATTTTTTTACAAAAATAATGTAATTATTTACTTCTTAAGCAGAACCTCTTCTATTGCCTGCTTAAGATTTGCTTTTGGAAGAGCACCCTGTGCAATCTGAGGATTTCCTTTCATTGGTGCAAAAAGGAGTGTAGGGATGCTTCTTATTCCGAAAGCTGCTGCCAGCTCCTGTTCTGCCTCAGTATCTACCTTATATATATAGATCTCGCCTTCATACTCAGCTGCAAGCTCTTCCAAAATCGGAGCTATTGTCTTACACGGACCGCACCATGATGCATAAAAGTCTATCAATGCCGGTTTATCACCAAGATATTTCCACTCATTAGGGTTACCCTCAAAATCAACGACTTTTTTCAAAAACTCTGCTTTTGTTAAATGTATTGTCTTCATTTTTTTCTCTTTATTATTTATTTCTGTGTTACTAACGCTGTGATTATTCTCTGCCTGTGCCTTGTTGCCTGTATTTGCCCCACAAGATACTGCCAGGGCTGAAAAAAGCAGTAATGTCAGATATTTTGTAACTTTATTCATTATTGTGATTTTTAATTTCTGCAAAGGTAAACATTATTTCCAAAAAAACAAATTTCTTTAGGAATATTTTTTGTTTAGAATATATTTCTTACCTTTGCTGCAGAAATATAATATAAATCTATATGAAGTACGTTATTATCGGAGGTGTTGCAGGTGGTGCAACAACAGCGGCAAGAATCCGTCGCGAAGACGAAAAAGGTGATATTATTCTGTTTGAACGAGGTGAATTCATCTCTTATGCAAACTGCGGATTACCATACTATATAGGAGGAAAGATAAAAAACAGGGAAGATCTGCTTGTACAGAGTGTGACAGGCTTTTCAAACCGTTATGATGTTGATATAAGGACATTCAGTGAGATTCTCTCTATAGATAAATCCGCAAAGAGTGTAACGGTTAAAAACAGAGCTACAGGAAAGATTTACAACGAAAGTTATGACAAGATGCTTCTCTCCCCCGGAGCGGAGCCTTTCAGACCACAGATTCCGGGCATTGATGACCCAAGGATACTGACATTGAGAAACATCCCGGATACAGACAGGATTAAAGAGAGAATCTCCAACCAGACAATCAAAAAAGTAGTAATTGCCGGTGGCGGATTCATAGGACTCGAGATGGCAGAGAATCTCAGACACGCCGGACTCGATGTAACAATCATAGAGATGGCTCCGCAAGTAATGGCTCCGCTCGACCCCGTCATGGCGTCAATCGTCCATCACGAGTTGCTGTCCAATGGTGTGAAACTTCTTTTGAACGAAGCGGTTTCCTCTTTTGACACCAGTGCTGAGACTTTAAAGGTTTTATTAAAAAGTGGAAAAGAGGTTCAGGCAGATATAGTAATCTGGAGTATCGGAGTTAAACCCGAGACACGCCTGGCTCAGGAGGCCGGTTTAAAGATCGGACCTACCGGAGGAATAAGTGTCAATGAGTATCTTCAGACATCAGATGAGAATATATATGCCACAGGAGATGCTATTGAGATTTTAAACCCTGTTACCGGGCAACCGGCAGTCATTCCTCTTGCAGGCCCTGCAAACAAACAGGCCAGGATAGCTGCAGATAACATGGTTCACGGGAACATCAGCCAGTATAAGGGAACTATAGGCACCGGAATTGCAAGGGTATTTAAGCTTACCGCTGCAACTACAGGAGCCAATGAAAGAACCCTGCAAAGATTCGGGATAGAATATCTTACATCTATTACCCATTCCTCTTCTCATGCTGGTTACTATCCGGGATCCGAGCCCCTCTCTGTGAAGATTCTCTATACACCTGTTACAGGAAAACTACTGGGAGGCCAGATTGTCGGGTATGACGGCGTGGACAAGAGGATAGACACCATAGCAACTATTATTGGTCTTGGTGGGTCTATTCATGACCTGACCGAGATTGAACATGCCTATGCACCTCCTTTCTCATCGGCCAAAGATCCGGTTAATATGGCAGGATTTGTTGCTGACAATATTCTTAAAGGCAAAATGAAGGTTGTAACATGGGAAGAGGCTGACAATTTCAACCCTGAGAGGGACTTTTTGCTGGATGTAAGAAGCAACAAGGAGTGCAGTCATGGAATGATCAGCGGCGCTGTGAATATACCACTCGAAGATATAAGATTCAGGCTTGACGAAATACCGGCGGACAAAAGAATCATAGTCTATTGCGCTGTTGGCTTGAGGGGATATCTGGCCAACAGGATACTTTCCCAAAATGGATTTCCTGAAGTTTATAACCTTTCCGGAGGATATAAGAGCTATTTTTACGCCAAATCAGATCAGAACAATAGATTATCCTGAATTTAAAACATTATGAGAATCAAATCACTCCTTTTCCTATTATTGCTCAACACTCTATCTGCCAGTGGTTTTGTTGCCATGGCACAGGAATATAGAGTCTTGACCTACAATGTACACCACTGCAATCCCCCTGCACAAAAAGGGGTAATTGCTACTGACAGCATTGCTGCGGTCATTCAAAAATCGGGTGCAGATATTGTACTTCTCCAGGAGGTGGATTATAAAAGCAATCGTGTGCAAGGGGCTGACCAGCCACTGGAACTTTCCCGGAAATCGGGACTGCAATACTACCGTTTCTTCAGGGCGATAGATTTACCGGGAGGAGAGTATGGAGTGATGATTCTTTCAAGATACCCCATAACTTCATCAACCCACTACCCTCTTCCCGCTATCGACAAGGGAGAACAAAGGGTAATCGGGATAGTTGAGGTAAAACCTGAGGGGGAAGAGGAGATCTGCGTTGCATGTACCCATCTGGACCTCCCAAAAGGGATCAGAGAGGCACAGGTTGCATTTATTGATTCGTTACTTGGCAAAAAAGAGAGACTTATTTTTGGCGGAGACCTGAATGCTTCACCTGAAACCCCTGAAATTAAGTTTTTACTGGAGCGCTACACATCTACATCTGAAATATTTCAGCATACTTTCCCGAATATCAATCCCGAGGTATGTATAGACTATATATTCACCAGAAAGACAAAGTCTACCAAGATCCTATCGCACAAGGTTTTGGAAAACATTCCCTACTCCGACCACTTGCCGGTAGTGGCGGAAATAAGACTATAAAGGCTTATCCGAGGAATATAATGACTACATTTGCAGGCTGAAAATTCATGAATGATGAAGCATATTGCTAAATTTTTACTGAAAGTTGCAGGATGGAAGGCAGTTACTCCCCCTGTCCCTGAGCCTAAATGCATCATCCTGGGGGTACCGCATACATCTGTCTGGGACTTTGTAATCTCATATCTATACTACAAATCTTTTGGTGCCACTGCATATGTAATGGTTAAAAAGGAGTTTTTCTGGGGTCCTTTGGGGCCGATAGTGAAGTGGATGGGAGGAATCCCTGTCGACAGAAAACACGCCACATCCCTTACTAGGCAATTGATAGAGGCCTTTAACTCTGCTGATCGGTTACACCTGGCAATTGCTCCCGAAGGGACAAGAGATAGGGTGGACAAATGGAAAACCGGATTCTACACAATTGCTAAGGCTGCAAATGTACCGGTTTACCTTGGTTATTACGATTGGGGCAAAAAAGAGGTTAGCCGTGGCGTACGTTTCGAACTTACCGACGACCTTAATGCTGACATGAAAAGGATTCGGCAGCACTATAAAGATCTTGGAATAAAAGGCAAGTTTCCTGAAAAATTCTCAACCGGGATTGATTTGGAATAATTATTGCTATAATTACACTTTGTATTAACAAAATTTGAATGGGAACCACACAATTCAGTACTTTAAAGGATCTTTTCATATACAGTACCAACAATTACCAGAACAATAAAGCATTTTCATACGTAGGAGGCATTTCTTACACCTACACTGAATTCAGACAAAAAACAGAGGAGTTTGAAGCTATTCTAACCAAAGCAGGAATAGGAAAAGGGGACAAAGTAATAATACTAAGCCAGAATATGCCAAACTGGCCGGCAGCCTATTTTTCAATTACAGCTTTCGGTCGCGTTGCCGTACCTATACTCCCCGATTTTTCAGAGACTGAGGTTAACAACGTCATTGAACACTCTGAAGCAAAAGCTGTAATCGTATCCGAGAAACTCAGATACAAGCTACCTTCCAAAACAATAGATAACCTGAATGCAATAATCAATATAGAGACTCTTGAAACTGAATTCAATGAGGCTCGTATTACACCTGCAGAACAGGGAGACGCTGCTCACGAAGATCTTGCAGCAATCATATATACCTCAGGTACCACAGGCAATTCAAAAGGTGTTATGCTGACTCACAGGAATCTTTGCACACACCTGCATGCAGCTGCGATACTCCGCCCCGGTTTCAGCAATGATGTATGGCTTTCAATACTTCCGTTATCACACACACTGGAAAGCAGTCTCAGCATGCTTCTTCCTATGGTAAGCGGTTCTTCGGTTTACTATATCGAAAAGGCTCCAACTCCGACTGTTCTCCTACAGGCACTTAAAATTGTTCGTCCTACAACAATGTTGAGCGTTCCTATGATCATGGAGAAGATTTACAAGTCATCCATCCTTCCGAAATTTGAAAAGAGCCCTGCAGTAAAATTCATATATAGGACTACTCCGGGAAGGAAGATTCTCAACCGGATTGCGGGTAAAAAACTCATGGAGACATTCGGCGGCAGGATAAGATTCTTCGGAATTGGCGGTGCCAAACTGGACCCGGAAGTGGAGAGATTCCTCTATGAAGCCAAATTCCCGTACGGTATAGGATATGGCCTGACCGAGTCCTGTCCTCTTCTTGCCGGAGCAATTCCAGAGAATGTAAAATGGCAATCAACCGGACCGGCAGTACATGGCATAGAGTTGCGTATAGACAATCCTAATCCGGAGACTGGAGAGGGCGAGATAGTAGCAAAAGGGCCGAACATAATGGTTGGATACTATAAAAATCCAGAAGCTACCAAGGAGGCTTTTACTGAAGACGGATGGTTCAGAACCAAGGATCTTGGCATAATTGACAAGACTGGAAGATTATATATCAAAGGGAGACTCTCGAATATGATACTCGGTCCTAGCGGCGAGAATATATATCCGGAGGAGATAGAATCTGTGATAAATGCTCACACCATGGTTTCAGAGTCAATTGTCACTCAGAAAAAGGGAAAACTTGTTGCACTTGTTCACTTTAATCCTGATAAACTTAAGGCTCTGAATGACGTCAAGGAGGAGGCATTCAACACCTACTACGAGACAAAGGATCAGATAACCAAAAAGTTCGAAGAGACAAAAGAGGAGACCAAAGAGGCAATGGCAGCCTTTAATGACAAACTGGAGCAGTTAAAGAGAGAACTTACCCAATATGTAAATGAGAGGGTGAACAAGTTCTCGAAGATTTCTTATATCATTGATTGTCCTCAGCAATTCGAAAAGACAGCCACTCAGAAGATAAAGCGTTTTCTCTACAACCGTCAAAAGTAGAGGTCAACTCTTCCGACATAAACTCCGGCTGTACCCATCTGGGTTACCAGGACGCCTTTACCTGCCCTATTTTTGACAACAACCGGGCTTTTAAGGAATGTATGAGTGTGTCCGCCGACAATAATATCGATGTTGCTACTATTTGATGCAAGATCTGTATCCGACGGAGAGAGGCTACCCTCCTCATGTTCATACCCAAGGTGAGTCAAGGCGATAACAATATCACAATCTCTCTTGTTTTTGAGAAATCTGGCTGTTTTATTAGCACTCTTTATCACATCAAGATATTTTACACCGGAACGGGCTGATTCGGAAACATAGCCGTTTAGATTAAGCAAAAGACCTAAAATACCTATCCTTTTACCTCCCTTTTCAATAATCACATAAGGTTTTATCACATCCTTCAAGGGGCTGTCAGAAAAGTCATAATTTGAACAAACAGTAGGGTATTTTGCTTTGGCCAGCCTCTCTGCCAGTTGCTTCTCTCCATTGTCAAACTCATGGTTGCCAAGACAGACGGCATCATAACCCATTGCATTGTAGAGCATCACCTCTGCCTCACCCTTGAAAAGCGTAAAATATGGAGTTCCCTGATTATAATCTCCTGCATCGAGCAGCAGGACATTCTGTACACTATCCCTCACAGAGTGGATAAAATTCGCCCTTCTTTGAAAACCTCCCAATCCTTTGTTTTTGCCACTTGCAACAGGCTCTATATTGCTGTGAGTGTCATTTGTGTGCAGGATTACCAGATCCTGCGAGTAGAGGCTTATGGAGAAGAGAATGGAGATTAAAGTAATTGTGAATCTTACGTATTTCATACTCTATTGTTCAATTATCACCCTATTTGTAATTTTTGACTTAATCAATTCACCTTTTGAGGTCAAGGCAGAAATTTTTTCAAATATCACATCTCTCAGAAGCAACCCAGTCTGCTCAACAGAAACAGCCTCCTTCAAAGGTTGGAGTTTATCACCCCCGTTCATCAGAAAGTCGAGTGTTGCAATCCTGTAAATTTTTTCATCGTCAATCTGAACGCCGTCGATGAGTGCATCATTCAAACGCCCTGCCTTGATATGGAGAAATACATTTGAAGACATAGCTTCAACCTTCTCGGCCATTATATTGAATAGCTCCCTCACATCCTCACCTTTCAGATCAAGGATTACAAGATAGTTCTCAAAAGGGTAGGTCGAAAAGATATCGTATCTTCTTACATTTCCGGCAGGAATTGCAGCCCTGAGCCCCCCGAAATTTGTAAGTGCAAAATCAACTTTCCTCTCACTCTTTCTTTGGGAAATCTCGAGTATGGCATCTACCGTAAAATTGGAGAGCAGACTCTCTGGCCTTCCCGAACGCATTTCAGTTTCAGATACCCCGACAACCTGCTGCATTCTTAAATCCATCTCCGGTTTGTAGTAATCTACAATACCCTTGACAACAGGCTCTTCCGGAGAGTTCCATGTACTATCCATCAGAACTCTTTTCGCTTTCCATTTAAAAGCAATCTCCTGCGATATGGCCAAATTGGCCATAAGCAGGAGAACCGCCATTATCAGAATTTTCTTCAGCATATGTTGCTTATTATTAATATCTCAGCCACTTCATCAGATCTTTCCATGTTGCCTTCTTTCCGTATGATAGTATTCCTACCCTGTATATCTTGCCTGACAAGAATGTCATGAATAGGAATGTAAGCACGAGAAGCGCTATAGAGAGAGCCAGTTCCCATGCAGGAACGCCGAACGGTACCCTTGCCATCATCACCATAGGAGATGTAAACGGTATCATCGACCCCCAGAATGAGAGGGCGCTGTCCGGGAACCTGAAGGTGTGTATCATAATGAAAAGACCGATTATTAAAGGCAATGTTACAGGAAGAGTAAGCTGCTGTGTATCGGCCTCGTTATCCACAGCTGAGCCAACTGCTGCAAACATTGATGCATACAAGAGATATCCCAGGAGGAAGTATGCAAGGAATGAAAGCACTATATAGACATAGTTAAGTCCGGCAAGTGCTGCAAAAATATCACCCATTGCCCCTCCGGCAACTGGAACTCCTTCAGGAACTGCTCCCGGGACACTGCTGCTTGCGGCCGAAAGATCAACTCCCATAATAGCCTGTGCACCGAATACTATACCTACTGTCAATAAAATCCATATTAAAAATTGGAGTAAGGCCACGGCTCCTACACCCAAAATCTTGCCCAACATAAGCTCAAACGGTTTTACAGAAGAGACAATAACCTCAACCACCCTGTTTGATTTTTCATCTATAACACCCCTCATGACCATAGAGCCGAACATGAATATGAACATATAGATAAGGAAGCTGGCGATATATGAGATAGCCATATTGATCTCCACCATGCCGGATTTCTCCTTTCCTTGTTCGCTGACGATGAAGGTCCTGACATTGACATCTGTGTTTATGTCCTTAATTATGGAATCCAGATTCTGGATATCATAACCGGAGATCTTTCTCTCCCTGACACCCTTTTCCACACACTTCTCAATCTCCTCTTTTGTGTCGATGTTTATCTGCTTTTTTGCATAGGCGGATACCGAAACATTACCAACAGAATCCATTTGAGATATCTCAACTATGGCGTAAAAATCCGAGTTTTCAATGCCCTTTTTGAGACTCTCTATATCTGCATTTGCATCGAATTGATATACATACTCTTTGTCAGAGATGAAAAATTTCTCGCATTCACCCGATTTGTCAACCACCATTATCTTCTGTCCCTCCTCTCCGGATGACATTGTCATAATCACAGTAGGCATTACTACTAGTAAAGCCATGAATATAGGAGTAAGAATTGTAAGAAGAATGAATGATTTTTTCTTTACTCTGATTAGAAACTCCCTTGATATTACTAAAAATAGTTTGTCTGTATTCATACCCCTTAAATTAACTTACAAGTTTAATAAATATGTCATTCATCCTTGGTATCAGTTCTCTGTAAGAAACAATATCAAGCTCCTTGATCAGTTCGGACAACACCTGTGATGATGTAGCATCTTTGCTAACTTCAAGTACAGCTCGATGCCCCTCTTTTTGCACTTCCTGAGTGACAACCGAATACAAGCCATTGCTTAACAGATCCTTCGCTTCAGATGAGCGATAAATAAGTTCCACCTCATTTTTCCCGTAGTTTCTCCTAATCTCATCAAGACCGCCTGAGACAACTAACTTCGATTTATTTATGAGGGCAATATTGTCACAAAGTTCCTCAACAGATTCCATATTGTGAGTCGAAAGTATTATGGACGCACCGTTATCTCTCATCTTGAGAATCTCGTTCCTTATGAGCTGTACATTTACCGGATCGAATCCGCTGAAGGGCTCATCAAGAATCAACAAAGATGGCTTGTGAAGCACTGTGGTGATAAATTGCACCTTTTGAGCCATACCTTTAGATAGCTCCTCCACTTTTTTATTCCACCAACCCTGTATCCCAAACTTCACGAACCACTCTTTCAACTCTTTTACAGCCTGGGCATTGCTCATACCTTTTAAACGGGCAAGATATACAGCTTGTTCCCCAACCTTCATCTTTTTATATAATCCCCTCTCTTCAGGAAGATATCCAATATATGCAATATCCGAAGGCAATATAGGCTTTTCGTGAAATAACACCTCTCCCGAATCAGGGATAGTAATCTGAGTAATGATCCTTATCAATGTGGTCTTACCTGCCCCATTCGGACCAAGAAGCCCAAAAACAGTTCCCTGAGGCACATTTATACTCACACCGTCCAGCGCGGTAAATTGGTTAAACCGTTTTACCACATTGTTGCAGCTAATGACATTCATAAATGTTAATTAAAGTTAAAATAATTAGTAGTGACAAAGATAAAATAAAATTTACCTTATGTAGAATTTCAATATATTATACAATTCAATTTTAATAATATTTGACATCAGTAGAGCTGAGAGGTCAGTCACCATATCTGACCGGGACTCCCGGAAACGGATTATTGAACGGGCAAGATAGCCTCCAATATATGGGTTAGAGGAGAGCTTCTCATATGTTGCCTCTTGTAAATCTATCTTAGATATATATGTTGAATCAACTGTAATCCTCCCTGAAAACATATTGAACCTCTCCTGGTCAATCCCGAAGATCTCCAATAACTGCTCCTTCTCAGCAAAACCTCCCAGTTTTTCTCTGTACTGGATTATTTTTCTGGCATAATAGGGTCCGATTCCCGGCAAAGAAACGAGTTCAACGCTGTCGGCTGTGTTGAGTTGAACCGGCTGAATTGCTTTTTTCTCTTCTTTAAAAGAATTGAAATCCTCTTTTTTGGGTCGGTAAGGGAACAAACCGCTTTTGGTTGATTCCACCCTTCTTTCGGATCTCTGTTCCACACGTTCCCGGATGTTTTGAATGGGTTTTTCACCCTTTTTATACTCTTGCCGGGAAGTATCGCTATTTATGACAAGGCTTCCATAATTCTCCCTCTTTTCCTGTGGTATGGCAGCCTCATCTCTGGCAAACAAAAACAAGACACCCTGTATGGCCAATAAAATAAAGACTAAAGTCACAATTTGAGATGCATGTGACTTTGAAAACTTCTCTCTCCTCATATCTCCCTCCTTTTTTAATTTGATTAATCCTTCTTTCCCGTAACTGTTAAGACTATCTCACCTTTGGGCTCGTTGGCTTCATACCAGTCATGCAGCTCTCTGAGAGTTCCCCGCCGGTTCTCCTCGTGTAATTTCGATATCTCTCTCGAGACACAAGCCATCCTATCATCACCAAAAGCTTCGGACAATTGTCCCAATGTCTTGACAAGCCTATAGGGTGATTCATATATTATAATGCTTCTTGTCTCCTCACTCAACTCTCTGATACGGGTTTGCCGCCCTTTCTTGACAGGAAGAAATCCCTCAAAACAGAATCTGTCACACGGAAAACCCGAATTTACCAACGCCGGTACAAATGCCGTTGCACCGGGAAGAGTTTCGACATCTATTCCCTTATCCCTGCATAATCTGACCAGGAGAAAACCGGGATCAGAGATACCGGGAGTACCGGCATCAGTGATGAGAGCAATATTCATCCCTGACATGAGTTTTGCAGCCACCTGATTTACACTGCGGTGTTCATTGTACATATGGTGAGATTCCATCCTTGTTGATATGCCGTAGTGCTTGAGCAGATGAGAGCTTGTTCTTGTATCTTCTGCAAGAATCAGGTCTACCTCTTTGAGAATTCTCAAAGCCCGGAGGGTTATATCCTCAAGGTTTCCGATAGGTGTCGGTATTATATAGAGTTTAGCCATTTACCTTTCTCCTGACATTCATATAAAAACGGTATGTTGCCTGAGAACCTTCATCCCAATCTGGAAATGCATTTCTTGTATAGTCCAGAACCTCATCGATAGAAGACATCTCATTTATCCTCTGGATACTTAATCTGTACTGCTGGTCATCTCCATTAAAAAGGTCATTTATGTACAGTATTTTATCGTTGAGGGTAATACCATCGTTGATATCTGCCAGACGAGGACCGGGTATATCTATCATCCATGCCGGTCCCTTTCCACGAGTAATGTCAAGGATTGATTCTCCCTGATCAAAGAAAAGTTCGAACTCCTCTTCATCATCGGGAATTATCACCGGCTCCGGGACTCTCTCCGGCTGTGGGGCAATTTCCGGCCTAGAGACAACCTCCTGCTTATACTCCTTGTTGAAAACAGGCTCACTCTTTACTGTCTGCTCACTGACAGGTTCAGGCACGACCTTTATCTCTTCAGGATATGTATTCTCTTGTGCTGATCTATAAAGCTCTTTAAGTGCTATCTCTATATGTTCTATATATAGCGAGTTTATTTTACACCTTATGCTGTCTACTGCAAGTATAAGCTCTTCCCACCTTGCGGGGCTGATTTTACCATCCTCTTTAAGGGCTTCAATGTCCTGAGACATCTGAGCTATAATTATTCCTATTTCCTCAATTTTATTGGTGTTTAACATCTGAACAATTAACTTTGTATATATACAAAAATAGACAAAATGTTTCTAGAAAGTGCAAAAAAATCAGGGTGGATAGAGATAATCTGCGGGTCAATGTTTTCAGGAAAAACTGAAGAATTAATAAGAAGATTGAAAAGAGCAAAGTTTGCGAACCTCAAGGTTGAGATTTTCAAACCGAAAGTTGACACGCGTTACTCTGAAGAAGATGTAGTATCACATGACTCCAATGCTATCCGATCTACTGCTGTAGACTCACCTATGAGCATTCTCCTGTATGCGTCAGATGTAGATGTGGTTGGAATAGATGAAGCCCAATTTTTTGACGACTCTATTGTTGAAGTTTGCCAGCAACTTGCCGCTAACGGCGTTCGTGTTATTGTTGCGGGACTTGATATGGATTATCTGGGGAAACCTTTCGGATCAATGCCGGCACTGATGGCCGTTGCAGAATATGTCACCAAGGTTCATGCAATCTGCGTTAGATGTGGAGATCTTGCCCATCACTCGCATAGATTAACAAAAAGCGACAAACTGGTCATGCTTGGTGAAAAAGACACCTACGAACCAATTTGTCGCCATTGTTTCAATGGTCTTAAAAAGACCGATTAATTACTGCTGTACTGGAGCAGCCTTGCGGGTTAAGTTAGCTTTACCACTGTGAGTAGTGTTAGCAGCTGCGTTAACGGCTGTGAAAGTAACGTTAAGAGCTTCTGGCTCAACAACGAAAGTCATAGAACCATTAAGATCCATAGGCTCTACACACTGCATTGAACCTGTGAAGGTAACAACGTCTTCAGCGATAGTAGCAACACCACCTACGTTGATGATTGTAGAATCATTAACTTTGATAGCAGCTGTGAAAGTAGAGTCAGCAAAGTACTCAAGATCGATAGGAGCTACGAGTTCTTGTGCAACTTGATTTCCAGTTGAGTCAACGACTGTAACTGTGATTGAATCTGTACCGGTCCATTGACCAACTAATTGCTCAGAAACTGGTTTAACTTTCTGGCCGCAAGAAGCAAGTGCTACAACTGATGCAGCAACAGCAAAAATTGTTTTTAATTTCATTTTTATTATTGTTTTAGGTATGTCTTTCGGGCGCAAATGTAGAAAGATTTTCAATACAATGTTTTTTTTTTTGAACATTTTTTAATTTTGTTTCAAATTAAACTTCAATTATGGACTATTCTCAACTAACAATTAACAAGGCCAACTTTAAGCACAACTATACATTTTTCCGCTCAAAGCTCTCACCTTCAACTAAATTACTAATCCTCGTAAAGGCCAATGCATACGGCCATGGAGACTTTGAATGTTCGAAACTTTTAGAAGAATTCGGGGCAGATTATCTTGGTGTAGCTACCCCTGAAGAGGGAAAAAGGTTAAAAATCGCCGGTATAAAGTTACCAATTATAATACTTACACCCGGAAACAACAACTTCAAAGAGATAATAACACACTCTCTTGAACCAAGTATAGTGGATTTCGATGCTGCTCACTCTTTTCTAAAATCTTTAACTGAATCGGGTAAGAAGAGCTACCCCATACACATAAAATTTGACACAGGAATGCATCGTGTTGGCTTTATTAAAAGTGAGATCAGGGAATTAACCCAATTTCTAAATTCAAATCCCTCAATTGAGGTGAAATCGGTGTTCTCGCACCTTGCAGCTGCCGATGATCCTTCTCATGACGATTTCACCCGTTCTCAGCTTGAGTTGTACAATGAAATGTATAAAGAGCTTTCACAATCAATTGGTTACAAACCAATCCGTCACATTCTCAACTCCTCAGGCACCGAAAGATTCACCTATGCCCAGATGGATATGGTACGCGTAGGTGTTGGTATCTATGGTACAAGTTATGTCGATGAGTCGAAATTGAAACCGGTCGGATTTCTTCAGGCTCCAATCATACATATAAGAGATATATCTGAGGGTACTGTCGGATATGGTCGCCACGGCAAGCTGGATGGCAAAACAAAAAAGATAGCAACAATTCCGCTGGGATATGCCGATGGAATCAACAGACACCTTGGAAGAGGATCTGCTTCATTTTCCCTTAACGGCAAAAGAGTCCCTACCATAGGCAATATTTGTATGGATGCATTTATGCTCGATATAACAGATGTTGAGGCAAAAGTTGGAGATATTGTTACTGTATTCGGAGACAACCCGACAGCTACTGAACTTGCTCATATACTTAAGACTATATCTTATGAGATATTCACCTCTGTAGCATCAAGGGTAAAGAGAGTAGTAATGTAATACTAGTGTACTATTTTATATATCAACTCCAGAAGCATCTCTTTATCGGTAGCCTCGCCTCTATCGTTACTCTTGCTTGCTGAATCGCATTTTCTTATCATAGAGATTACCTCCATACATTTAATGTATGAGTAATTCTGTGATGCCGTAATATATTCCTGGATATGAAACGGATATATTCCCAGTGCAGAGCATATCTCACCACTGCCTGCACTGCGGTTTTTGTTTGTTATGGCGTGATATTTAAGGATTTTTGTGAAGTGAGAGAAAATAATAGCCAGTGTCATTATTAGAGGATATTGCTTTGGAGAGTCACCGAAATGGCCGGCAATCCTGAAAGCTTTAGAGACATCTTTTGACGAAAGTGCTTTTGTAAGTTCAAAAACATTGTACTCTCTGCTTATTCCGATATTCTCCTCGACGTGAAGGGGTGTGACTACACTCTCCGCCCCCCCCAGGCTGACTATAAGCTTGTCAAGCTCAAGTGTCAATTTTCTTAATTCAGTACCGCAATAATCTGCAAGCAGCATAGCGGCATCCGGATCTATAGATTTTCCGGCATCCTTTATATATCTGTCTATCCAGAATACAAGCCTGTTCTCTTTAATCGGAGAGGTTTCAAGCACAACTCCTTTTTCCAGAGCTCTTTTGTAAAGAGTTCCTCTCTTGTCAAGGGACTTGTTTGTCATCGCAAGGACAAGAAGTGTTGTGGGAGAAGGGTTCTTGAAATAATTCTCAAGAAGATCCATTTTATCCAGCAGCTGTGCCTCTCTCACAATTACAACCTGCCTTGCAGCCATCATAGGGAATTTCATTGCTGCCTCCGCCACCTCGCGTCCGGTTACATCCAGACCGTAAAGTACCAACAGATTAAATCCTCTCTCCTCCGGAAGCAGTGATCTTTCTGTTATCTCCTCTATCAGTATATCAGAATAATAGGGTTCATCACCCATGAACAGATAGAATGGGGCAAACTTCCCGGCTTTGATATCTGTAAGTATTTTCTGGAATTCTGCTTCCGTCTCTTTTTCCCTTGTTGCCACTACTCGATTTTTAGATTTGGCTAAATTATGAAAAAATGTAAACCTGACAAATTTTATATCTTTGCAACAATTATACACAAACAATGAAGGAACAGGTTTTTGATCCGGTCAGAAAAAAATGGATTGCCTTAACACCAGAAGAGGATGTCAGACAGCAGTTGATCGGATATTTAAGCAACAATCTGGGTTACCCTTTATCCAGAATGGTTTGTGAATATTCTGTCGTTATCAACGGATTAAAGTATCGCGGGGATTTGGTTATTGTAGACAAGGAACTCAAACCTTTTTTTCTTGCCGAGTGCAAGGCCCCTTCTGTCAGGATAGGCAGGGATACATTTGAACAGATCCTGCGTTACAACTGTGCTCTGAATGTCAGGTGCCTTTTACTTACCAACGGGAAGACAACCTATTTTGCAGTACAAGATCAGCTGAGCGGCAATTATGATTACCACACCGAGATACCTTCATACAATGAACTTTTTAAATAAGAAAATATTTACGATTATAGCCGAAGAGGCAAAAGAGCTCAATGTGAGAGCATTCGTGATAGGAGGATATGTAAGAGACTGCTTTCTGGACCGTAAAAGTAATGATATAGACATAGTTGTTGAGGGTAGCGGTATTGAGTTGGCCGAAAGAGTTGCACAAAGGCTCAAGGTGAAAGTATCTGTGTTCAAGAACTTCGGAACTGCTATGCTCAGAAGCAAGAATACTGAGGTTGAATTTGTCGGTGCACGCAAGGAGTCCTATCGCTCCGACTCTCGAAAACCTATTGTGGAAGATGGATCTCTGGCCGATGATCAGTCCAGGAGGGATTTCACAATAAACGCACTTGCTTTCAGCCTGCAAAAGGAGGATTTCGGGAATCTGGTTGATCCGTTCGGAGGTGTCAAGGATCTTCAGAACGGCATATTGCGTACCCCACTTGATCCTGATACGACATACAGTGACGATCCGTTAAGAATGATAAGGGCAATAAGGTTTGCCTCTCAACTGTCATTCACTATTGTACCGGAGTCGATAGAGTCAATAAAGAGAAATAAAAACAGGCTTGAGATTCTTTCAAAAGAGAGAATCAATGACGAACTGGCAAAGATTCTTCTCTCTCCTAAACCATCAGTAGGCATCTCACTTCTGGAGAGTACAGGCCTTCTTGATATCATACTTCCTCAGCTTGTCAAGCTGAAAGGGACGGAATCTATGGAGGGAAAAGGTCATAAGGACAACTTCACACACACACTGCAGGTTCTTGATAATCTTGCACAAAAGAGTGACAATCTGTGGCTGAGGTGGGCTGCACTACTGCATGACATTGCAAAGCCTCAGACAAAGAGTTATGAGCCCGGAGTTGGCTGGACTTTTCACGGGCATGAATTTGTAGGAAGCAAGATGGTTCCTAAAATTTTCCAGCAGATGAAGATGCCCCTCAACGAAAAGATGAAATATGTCCAGAAACTGGTTCTCCTTCATCTGCGCCCTATTGCCCTTGTACAGGATGAGGTGAGCGATTCAGCTGTAAGGAGGCTGCTCTTTGAGGCAGGTGACGATATTGACGATCTGATGCTGCTCTGTGAAGCTGATATCACTTCAAAGAATCTTAAAACCGTTAAGAAACACAAATCCAATTTTGCCCTGGTCAGAGAAAAGCTGATACAGGTGGAAGAGAAGGATGCTGTCAGAAATTTCAAGAACCCCATAACCGGAGAGTACATAATGGAGAGATACAACATTCCTCCATGTAAAGAGGTCGGCCTGATAAAGGAGTATATCAAGGAGGCTATCCTTGACGGCATTATATCAAATGATTTCGAAGAGGCAAGAGTGTTGATGGAAAAAAGAGCCCGGGAACTTGGTTTACAATAATCCAGATAACCCGGCTTTCAACAACAGTGCTTTACAAAAAAATTTGTAAAGCACATGGGCATCTCAGACCTGACGTAATAGTTTAATATGCAGTATACTGAGGATTGAAATTTGCCCATCCGGCTGTCCAGTCATCTGCAGATACTGCTGACCTGAATGCCCCTATGAATGTCACCTTATCAAAGAATGGAGAAGAGAGATTTTCATCGACAAACAAGTTAGACTTCCCGGTTAATGGGCTGCCGGTCAATGGGCCCCAGTTTGGAGAGGACACAAGACTGCTTGGCTGGGAAAGCATGATCTCTGTATGTAAAGGATAGACTATATTTGAATTACCTGTATTTTTAAAATATGCGGATGAGAAAGACTCCTTTGCACTCTTATCAAATGTTGAGGCGTTAATTGAGAGAGAGTCCTTGAATGATGCATCTTTATCGCTTCCAAGTATTCCCATTCCTGCAAACACATTGTTTTTTAGATTTATTGCCCCAGAGTTGGCCGAAGATTGTGTTAACGACCCTTTGTCGTTGCAAATGAGTAGCCCGACCGGATAACCGACTGCCACAGAGTTGTAACAGTTAAGATTTGAGTTCCTTCTTATCTGTATGGCTGACTGAAACTGACCAAGTTTAGAACCATTTCCAGGATAGTAATTTCCACCTGTTATGTATGCTGTTGTATTCTCAAACAGATTGTCCTGAGCAGCAGGACCTATAAACGTAATATTTGAGAAAACTGGCTTGGTCACCGGCTGTTGAGTTGTACCTTCAGCGTTATTGTCTGATTCGAGTCCGTTCGATGAAGACTTGTCCGCAATTCTTGGATTCCTTACTATCAAGCCATACTGTATTTTACCCCTATATCCGTTATCTGTATCGAAATCATCATCCCAACCATGATAGGCTATCAAGTATTTTGCATCTACCATCCCGCCGAACCACTCAAATGAATCATCATTTGAATACGAAACCTGAATATGATCAATTCTGGTCCCACTACCTACCGAACCTAATGTAAGGCCATTGATCTCCTGATCTGTCTTGAAGGGATAGCCGGCAAACTCAATTCTGACATAAGAGAGTATTCCGGAGTTGTCACTATCCTGAGCACCACCATGACTTGAACGCGGACCACCTTCAATTATCATCTCTGTCTTGTTGTTAGTCGCTCTGCCACAGATTATCACACCTCCCCAATCTCCCGGTTTTCTAAGACCTGCTCCCTGATTGGAAGTGAAGATTATTGGCTGTGCTTTTGTCCCCTCTGCCATGATCCTGCCACCTCTCTCTACAATAAGTGCAGCCTTTGTCTCTTTATCTCCCTTTATAACAGTTCCGGGTTCAATCGTAAGAGTTGCACCATCTGTAACATAGACCCATCCCTTGAGTATATACGTCCCTTTCTTTAATGTGTATGACGATTTTATCTCAAATTCCTGCTCTCCGTTCCCTATTTGATTGCCTGCAAAGACCACATCATCAGTCTTGTCTTCTACCGGTTTATCATCCTTGTCACACGATACAAGAAAAATTGAAACCGCAATTGTCAGCATTAATAATTGTAAATTCTCCATTAATTTTTTCATACCTATTTTTTTAAAAAGTTAGTTGTATACCAATGAGGATATCTGTACCGGGATTGAAACTCTTACTTATTTGCTTTCTTTTTTGTATTACTCCATTACCATCTTCAAACTTCGGGTACTGAACAAAAACTACGCTCTGAGAAAGAAGATCCTTTACTGATGCCTTAATCTCAAGATGCTTACCTAATCTCTTAGTCAACACTAAATCGATCACATCTCTCGGTAACTCATAAGTATCCGGCACATCATTATTTATGCTCGCTCCAGAACCTGTATCCACACGTCCAATTCCGACAATGCGTTTGCCTACCCTGTTGTATAGCAGCCCGGCGCTTATTCCGACTTCTTTCTTGTCATAAAACAGCGATGCATTTATCAAGTATGGTGATTGGCCCTGCATTGGCCTGTCAGCCTCAATTGATGACTTATCAAAATTTATATGGCTGGAGATGATTGATGTATTAAATCCTAATGTAAAATTGGTCAATCCTATAAATGAGAGATTTTTCCTTATATCTATCTCCATACCGTAGTTGTTCGCAGAGGCAGCATTTTCAAATGTATATGTGTATGAACCTCCAGCATCAAGATATGTCCATTCGATCGGATTCCTGAAGTATTTGTAAAATAGGGCTATGGTGACATATTCATCTTTTGACGGATAATACTCATATCTGAGATCCATATTGTGGATTGTTGCATTTTTCAGATCAGGATTTCCCTTAACATCTGAATAGAGGTTGAAGTCATAATAGACAGAGGGTGAAACCTCCCTGAACTCCTGTCTGTTGGTGGAAGAGCCATATGCCAACCTTATGGTTTTTCTCGCACCAATATTATAACTGGCATTCAGTGATGGAAAAAGTTGCGCCTGCACATAGTCGTTCTTCTTAGTATCGAATTCATAAATCTTTGTATAATTGACAAGCCTCATCATGCTTCCCTCCAGACGAAGGCCGGCTATAACATTAAATCCACCTCCACTAAGCTTGTACGATAGATAGCCGGCCCCAAGCATATTTAACCCCTTATAACTGTTTCGATTATCTGTATCTTCATATACATAGAGTTTGTCCTGACCATAGTTTTTTTCGCTCAAGATTTCAGACAGGTCACTATATACAAACTCTTCAGGAAGATTATTCTGATTGAATCTGTAGAAAAACTGTCTGTTTGTGTATGAACGCCATTTGTACTCACCTAAAATGCCGGCTTTGATAAAGGAGTTGCAAGAGTTCCCGGTTTTTAAGGGCATGGAGTAGTTCAATGAACCTGAGAAAGTGTGTTCATCAAGGTTTACAAAATCTCTGGATATCTCATTCTGATCTATTGCCATTTGTCCATAATATTTATCTCCGTATATCAGGTTTTCTTCTCTATTTATCATCCGCCTGTCAGGCTGATTTAGATTGGCATATGAGTAACCGACAATCCAGTCGAGATCAGAGACAGAAAACCCGTGATTTCCTGAAACCTGACCCGAATATGTCGACCGACTTGAATAGAGATACTCTCTCTTTTCCTGATTGTAAAGGGCACTGATATTCTGCCACCCCTCTCTGAGAGTATATCTGTTAGTCCCCTGTTGGTTGAATATATTTCTATACTCCACTTTATTCTTACCACTGAGATACGTCACATTGAGCATACCTCCTATCCTCCCCTCTGTACTATACTGATTATCTGAATATTCATAGATATATTCAGGTATGTCGGAGACCGCATTATAAACACCGAATCTTGCATTTTGCATATCAGAATATGTCTGGGAGCTGTATGAATAGTTCAATGCTGCAACAATGCCTATTTTGTCTCCATTTTTAATAAATCTGTACCTGTTGATCATAAAATTTAATTTCTGATCAGCTAATGGCCTCCCGGTTGCTACAGACCAGTCATTTCTGAAACCTCTCTTCGTAAGATCTGAAACCTGTCCGGCATTTGTATTGTCTACCCTTTTAGGAACATAGCTTCTGAGTGATCTCTCCCCATTGTCAAAACCCAAGAAATCTGTTTTTGAGGGAGTACTATTCATTTGGTCACTGAAATGGGTCCCTGTGTTGAAGTTTAGACCATATGAAAACAAAATGTCATTTACCTCAGGCATGCTTTTGGTCATGATTTTTACAAATCCACCGGAAAAATCCGCAGGAATCTCTGCTGAAGGCGATTTGACAATCATTATACTCTCGATTTGAGAGCTAGGCATCATATCAAAGGAGAATGCCCTGGTATCCGCTTCTGTGCTCGGCACCGAAGAGTTATTAATCCAGACATTATTATACCTTCCGGAGAGTCCTCTCACCATTATATATCTTTCATCCATTACAGAAACTCCCGGGATTCTCCTCACAACCTCAGCAGCATTTTTATCCTGAGATTTAGATATTTGTAATCCGGACATCCCGCTCATGACCACATCCGCCGTTTTGGTAGCATGAATCACTGCTATTTCAGAATTCATCCTTCTGGCTGAAGTCACCACAATCTGGTCCAGAATATTGGTTGCCACATCCATAAGGATATTAAAGTCTGTGGCAGGTTCTACCACTTTAAGCTCTTTTACTGAAAGGGGTGTATAAGATATGCCTGATACATCAATATCATATATTCCCGAAGGTATATTTTCTATTTTGTAATTTCCGTTTATATCTGTAACTGCACCTTTCTTTAGCTTCGCTATATAAACAGATACACCGACTACAGGTTCTCCTGTAGATCTCTCTGCCACAACACCCTGAAGAGTTGATAATTTTTGAGAAAATGCCTTATTGCCTGAACTGACAAATAAAAATAGTAGAAGAAGTCTGAATAGTTTGTTCGCCATTGTATTAAATTTTCAACAGCAAAACTATATATCAGATGTTACGTTAATGAGACAAAAAAATTAAGAAAAAATTAAGGGATTATGATTGCTGAAATGGAATTGAGAACATCACCCGGCAACCCTTTCCCCTACTGCTTGATATCGACAAAGTGCCATTGTGACACTCTACAAAATGCTTGCATAGTATAAGTCCTAGACCGGACCCCTTCTCGCCCTCTGTCCCTAAGCAAGAGTTCTGCTTCTTGTCTATAAGGAAAAGATCTTTCAGTGTGGTGTCGGACATCCCCTTGCCACTGTCCTGGACGGTGATCTCAACATTATCAGATCTCCTGACAGCATTTATTGCAATCTCACCACCCCGTGGAGTGAACTTGATTGCATTATTGATGAGATTCCTGAAGATTGTATTTATCATGTCGGGATCAAAGTCCAGCACAATATCTTCATTTACACTGCATATAAGCGTTATCTCTTTCTTCGTTGCATTTGCTGCGTACAACTCAACATTCATACGAATTCTTTCTGTTATACTCTCATGTTTGAGATTTACCTTTATTGTACCGGATTGAATTCTTGACCAGGTTAGCAGATTTTCAAGAAGAGCATATACCTCATGCGTGTATTTATTCATAGATGCAACAGCCTCTTTTATCTCCTCTTTTGTAAAATTTTCAGACTCATCTGTGAAATAATCCAGAAAAGCAGAGACAGTTCCCAAGGGAGCTCGCAGGTCGTGCGAGATTATTGAAAAGAACCGGTCTTTTGAGTCATTTATATCTTTAAGCCTCTCATTTACAAGATGTGCCTCCATTGCCTCCCTTCTGAGAGAGTTCTCTTTTTTCGATGTAACCCTGATATTTATGATGACAAGCGCCAACATAACCAAGTATACCAGCAAAACATATGATGAAGACACTATTGTCAGGTATTCCTGTGGGAAAGGGGTATATGCGATAACAGAACCGGGGAAGAGAGATACAAAAAGATATAACAGCACATTGATGCAGAAGATCATCATAGCATGAATCCTGTGACCTCTTTTAAAAGTAATGAGTGGCACAAGAGACAAAAGGAGAAAATAGTTATGAAAACCGGCCTCCTTGCCGAAAAAAAATATTGATAATCCAAAAAACAATATACAGACCAAGGCGTTTAACATCAATCCGCTTAAAAACAAATATCCCGCTGCAGAAAGCGATAACGCAGCCAATGCCAGCAGTTCGATAACCCCAAGAAAAGCAAGGACTCTGTTGTATATTTGGTTATCAGAATTGAATAGCATTCCCGCCAAGGAGATTATGAAGGCTGTCAATAAAATTACAGCAAGAACATTTGATCTCTTGACCAATTTATTAACATCAGCGATATTTTCGCCTTGTTTCTCTCCTTTCAGGAAATTTTCGAAGGAGACATTCATATGGTCTGATTTAACTGGAGTTTACAACAAATATAATTACTTTTACACTATATTCTTAAGATGTATGGCTGAAATAAAAAAGATTTTAGTGGTAGACGATGAAGAGGATGTGTGCGAAATTCTAAAATTCAACCTTGCTAACGCCGGTTATGAAGTAGATACTGCATTTTCTTCAGAAGAGGCATTAGTCAAGCTGGCAAAGAATTTCGACCTACTGCTGCTGGATGTAATGTTAGGCGGCATATCCGGATTTACCTTGGCAGATGTAATAAGAAAGGAGTTCAGGAATGACGTGCCTATTATATTCATTACTGCCAAGGACAGTGTCAATGACAAACTTAAGGGATTCGGAGTCGGGGCTGATGACTACATATTGAAACCATTCTCTGTAAAGGAGGTGGTTGCAAGAGTTCAGGCAGTTCTGAGCAGGACTGCATTCTACAAGAAGGCAGAAGAGGAGAAAAGGGATTATGACAGGAAACACCCTGAAAACCCTGTTATAGAGATTAATAAGCTCAAGATAGACACAGGGGCAAAACAGGTCAGTATTGACAATAAAACCATATTACTGACAAAAAAGGAGTATGAGATACTATTCATGCTCGCATCTTCTCCTCACCGCTTCTTCTCCAGACAAGAGATTCTCGATGCAGTATGGGAAAATGAGGTATATGTCCTTGATAGGACTGTCGATGTGCATATTGCCCGCCTAAGAAAGAAACTTGATAACTACGGGGCTCTTATTATAAATCGTTCCGGATTCGGTTACTGCTTTAACACAAATGAAAAGGATTAATCTGAAATACAAGAACCAGATGGTTCTTTACATTACCCTGATGTTATTGGTGGTAGGTGGTGCGGTTGCCTATATTATGATCAGCTCACAGGAGAGGAACATCATTGCTATAGGGGTTGTACTAATTGTCTCCGTGGTATTGCTGGTATATTTCAGCAGTAAGATCAACCAGCCCATGAAAGCCCTGAAGGAGTTCATTGACATTGTTCAAAAGGGAGAGGTGAACTACGACAAGATCAATTTCCCCGATAACGAATTTGGGGAGGTTGGGGAAAAGATAATAAATACATTCCGGCAACTTGATGAGGCAAAAAAATACAAGCAGCAGCTTACTCACAACATAGCACACGAGCTCAAAACTCCCGTAACAAGTATCAGGGGATATCTCGAAACGATGATGCAACAGGAGCTCGACAAGGATCAGAGCCGATTTTTCATTGAAAGGGCATATGCCCAGACGCTGAGACTCTCTTCGCTGATATCGGACATATCAACACTGAACAACATTGAAGAGGCGGCAGGGAGATATGACATAGAGATTATCAAGATCCGTCAATGTATCAGGGAGATCGAGAACGACCTTGCATACAGACTTTCCGAAAACAACATAAAGTTAGAGGTTGAGATTGAAGAACATATAATTATTGAAGGTGTCTACCTTCTGATTTACTCCCTTTTTAAAAACCTCATCGACAACTCAATAGACCACGCGGGAAAAAACATTTCCATACACATTCAGACAGCCGCTATCGAGCCTGATAAGATATGGTTCAGATACTACGACACCGGAAAGGGTGTTCCGGACAGGCATATAGAGAGGCTTTTTGAGAGATTCTACAGGGTAGAGGCCGGCCGGAGCAGAAAAAGCGGCGGTTCAGGATTGGGTCTCTCAATAGTAAAGAACTCCATTCTTTTACACAATGGCACTATAACTGTTAAAAACAGGGAAAACGGCGGACTTCAGTTTGACTTCTCGCTTAGTGCAAAGATGTACCGATAAGGCTCATAAACTCTTCCCTTGTGCGTATATCCTTCAAAAAAGCACCTGTGAAGGCAGATGTGGTAGTGACCGAGTTTTGTTTCTGCACACCACGGATTTGCATGCACATATGTGATGCCTCTATGACAACAGCAACTCCAAGAGGGTTAAGTGTATTCTGAATGCAGTCCCTTATCTGAACTGTAAGTCTCTCCTGAACCTGCAAACGTCTGGCGTAAGCCTCAACCACTCTGGCAATCTTGCTGAGACCGGTTATATAACCATTGGGGATATATGCTACATGGGCCTTCCCGTAAAAAGGAAGCATATGATGCTCACACATAGAATAGAGTTCAATATCCTTGACGATAACCATTTGTTTGTAGTCTTCCTTGAATTTTGCAGAGTTCAGTATAGCTGCGCCATCCATCTCATACCCCTGTGTGAGAAATTGGATTGATCTGGCCACCCTGATCGGAGTCAACTGAAGACCCTCACGTTCAGAATCCTCACCTATCAGGTGAAGCACCTCTTTGTACAGCAGAGCCAGCTTCTGAGTAACCTCCTCATCATAGTGTTCAATCTTTGTATATGCCATAATAAATAACTAATTTCGGGCAAAATTAAGAAATTAGACCCAGAAACTGTTCTCGTAATGAAAATTTTAATCACAGCAGCCGAAGAAGAGGAGATAATAACTGCCCGCCAGGCATACAATTCCCTTGCAAAAGAGAGGAAAGAGAGGCTTGAGGTCACCTTCATGCTCACAGGCATAGGAAGTACAAGCACCAGCTACAGGCTGACAAAAATGCTATGCTCCTCAGGACCTTTTGATCTGGCTGTCAATATAGGCATAGCAGGAAGTTTTACCCAATCCTTTCCAATCGGTTCAACCGCAATAATAAAAAAAGAGTATTTCGGCGATCTTGGTTTTGAAACCTTCAACGGATTCCAGACTCTTTTTGACTACAATGCATTGGATGCAGACACCTACCCCTTCAAGAGCGGAGCGTTGCACTCACCGGGACTCTCTGATGAGATAGAGAAGGCACTCAATATGTATGACAGAGCCACTGGTGTAACAGTACAGACTGTCAGCGGACTTCCCGAAAAGACTAAACAGCTCAGAAGCAGTTTTTTGCCTGAGATTGAGAGTATGGAGGGTGCTGCTTTCTTCTATGTGTGTATACAGGAGAAAGTTCCGTTTATCGAGATAAGATCCGTTTCTAATGAAGTCGGCGAGCGGGACAGGACTAAATGGAATATTCCGTTAGCGCTCGATTCACTGAAAGAAGCAATGAAAAACCTGCTCTCTGCCCTATGAGATTAAAATTGGCCTATTCTCCCTGCCCCAATGACACCTTTGCATTTCACGCAATGGTTCACAACCTTGTAGATACAGAGGGTATCGAATTTACGACCGAACTGGCCGATGTTGAACAGTTGAACAAAAGAGCGGCAGAGGATGTTTATGATATCTGTAAATTGAGCTATAGTACATTCTTTTCAATATGTGACAGATATGTGATGTTACGTTCAGGAAGCGCTCTGGGTTATAACAACGGCCCTCTCTTTGTCTCACTGGACCCGGTTATCAAAAGGGAGAGTTATCCCTACCTGAAGATTGCTATTCCCGGAGAGGGAACAACAGGTGCCCTTTTATTGAGAAACGCCTTTCCCGAGTGCAGGAATTTGACACCGGTACTATTTTCTGATATTGAGAAGCGTGTGCTCAGCAGAGAGTTTGATGCAGGAGTTCTTATACATGAAGGTCGATTCACATACAGGGAAAAGGGGTTACACCTGATTGAAGATCTTGGAAGTCATTGGCAGAACACTACAGGACTTCCGATACCGCTTGGAGGGATTGCTGTTTCAAGAAGACTTGACCACGATTTGCAACAGAAAGTCAACAGAATATTAAAGAGAAGCATAGAATTTGCATTTGCACATCCGGATGTGTCGGCAGGATATGTTTCCGAAAATGCGCAGGAGATGGATATGGAGGTTCAGCGTAAACATATAGCCCTTTTTGTAAACAACTACACTCTTGAAATCGGAGAAACCGGGATCAATGCTGTGTCGGCTCTTTACAACAAGGCCATCGAATTAAATCCCGGCACTGTAAGAAGGGAGGATCTTTTTATTTAATTTTAAAATTTTAAAACCATGGATATGAATCAAGAGGTTATCAGGATAAAAGGTATAAAGAAGATCTACAAGGTTGGCAATCATGAGGTGAGAGCACTTAATGGAGTTGATATTCAGATCAACAAAAACGAGTACGTTGCAATCATGGGTCCTTCCGGCTCCGGTAAATCGACAATGATGAATATCCTTGGCTGCCTTGACAGCCCTTCTGAGGGAGAGTATATTCTCAACGGTACCGATGTAAGCAAGATGGACGATAATGAACTGGCTGTGATAAGAAATAAGGAGATTGGCTTTATATTCCAATCATTTAACCTTTTGCCCAGATATACAGCATTGGACAATGTCGCATTGCCTCTTATCTATTCCGGCGAATCACGCGAGAAGAGAGAAGAGAGAGCCCGAATAGCTCTCGAAAATGTAGACCTTAAAGACAGGATGCATCATAAACCCAACGAGTTATCAGGCGGACAAAGGCAAAGGGTGGCTGTTGCAAGGGCCCTTGTCAACAAACCGTCAATTATTCTTGCTGATGAACCTACCGGAAATCTGGACACCAAGACCTCAATAGACATCATGAGGCTTTTCGAGGAGATACATGAGCAGGGAAATACGGTAATATTGGTAACTCACGAGGAGGATATTGCAAAACATGCAAAAAGGATTATCCGTCTCAGAGATGGGTTAATCGAGTCAGACCACACAAACGAAAATCAGATAATTTAGATATGAAAATTTACACAAAAACAGGAGATAAAGGAACTACCTCTCTGGTAGGCGGGGCACGCGTCAGTAAGAATGACCCAAGGGTTCATGCTTACGGGACTGTGGATGAGCTCATATCGCAATTAGCACTGCTAAGGGCAGAGGCTGCCGGTGACAAATATATAGAGAACGTAAGGAGAATACAGAAAAACCTTATGCTGGCTGCTGCTCACCTTGCAGCAGATTCAAAGGGTGCAGAGAAACTGAAATATTGTAACGAAGATGAGATAGTTTTTCTTGAGGAACAGATTGACGAGATGACATCGGCACTTCCGCTACAGACAGCGTTTATTCTTCCGGGGCCTCACAAAGCCTCTGCCGTATGTCATATAGCACGTACCGTATGCAGAAGGGCAGAACGCGCTGCATTGGCGATTGAGGCGGAGCCTCGTATAGAACTTTGCATCAAGTATCTCAATCGTCTTTCTGACTATCTATTCGTGTATGCCAGACATTTGTCAATCAATGGAGGTGTACCAGATGATTTTTGGGCTCAATAATGTTGAAAATCAACAATTAATTATTACCTTCGCAGACTATTATTAAACAATATAGTAACTGTTTAAATATTAATCATTTACGCTATGTATTGGACACTTGAATTGGCGTCAAAACTGGAAGATGCACCATGGCCGGCAACAAAAGAGGAGTTGATTGACTATGCAACCCGTTCCGGATCCCCCCTAGAAGTTATTGAAAATCTTGAAGATCTGGATGATGACGGAGAAGTATACGATAGCATCGAGGATATCTGGCCTGACTATCCGAGCAAAGAGGATTTCTTCTTCAACGAAGAGGAGTATTAATATAATTTATAATGAAGATAATTATTGCCGGGGCTGGTGATGTCGGGAGCCACCTGGCTAAGATGCTCAGTAATGAGTATCATGATCTCACTATAATTGACAATGATGAAGGGAGGCTTGGCAGGGTCTCCGAAAGTTCTGACGTTATAACGATTTTCGGATCACCAACATCCATAACAACCCTCTCTCAGGCAGGTGCTGCTTATGCAGACTTGTTCATTGCCGTGAGTCCGGCTCAGGAGCAGGATGTTAATATAATAAGTTCACTCCTTGCGAAAAAAATGGGCAGTACCCGCGTTACTGCCAGGATCAATAACGACGAATATCTTCAGAACGACAATAAGATACTATTCACCGAGATGGGTATTGACCTGTTGTTCTATCCCGAAAAGATTGCCTCCCATGAGATCACGGACCTTCTCAAACAGACCGGGACCTCAGAGTTTATGGATTTCTCGGCCGGCAAGCTTCAACTGATTGTTTTCAGACTTGATGACGGAGCCCCGCTCATTGACAAAGTACTGGGGGATCTCACCATATCATCTGAAGAGCCTCTTTACAGAGCTGTCGCAATAGCCCGTGACGGACAAACACTTATACCAAGAAGGAACACCCGATTCAAAGAGCATGACCTTGTGTTTGTGATTTCAAAAAGGGCCGGGGTACAGGAGGTAATGAGCTATTCCGGCAAGGACAACATCAATGTCCGCAAGCTTATGATTGTCGGTGGAGGCAGGATTGGAGAGATGGTTGCCAAGAAGCTTGAGAATTCTGTTGACTATATTAAGCTCATTGAACTGAAGAAAGAGAGATGCGAAATCCTTAACGAAAGACTTTCAAAAACACTTGTCATCAACGGGGATGCCCGCAATACAGACCTGCTTATTGAAGAGGATGTGAACGATTTTGATGCATTTGTGGCTGTTACCAGCAGTTCTGAGACAAATATCCTCTCTTGCGTTATGGCTAAAAAGATGGGTGTTGCAAAGACCATAGCCGAGGTTGAGAACATTGACTATATCAAGTTGGCCGAAAGTATGGGAGTCGATGCCGTTATCAACAAGAAACTCATAACTGCAAGCCGTATATTCAGATTCACTCTCTCAAACAAAGTTCAGTCAATTAAGTGCCTCAACGGCTCAGATGCAGAGGTACTTGAATTTATCGTTAATCCAAATAGCCTCATAACAAGAGACAAGATCAGGAATCTCGGTTTCCCTAAAGATGCGATAATCGGTGGTGTCATCAGAGGCAACCACAGCTATATTGCTCTCGGAGACACAGAGATAAAGGCATATGACCGCGTTGTCGTATTTGCCCTCCCTTCTGCTTTGAAAAAAGTAAACAAATTTTTCTTGTAGTTTGCCTAACTTTGCAGCATGGCAAGCATACTACAAGCAGAAAAAATCTCAAAGTCCTACGGCACTAGAGTCCTTTTTGAAAAACTAGACATAAATATAAACGAGGGTGAGAAGATTGCCCTCATTGCTCCCAACGGCAGCGGTAAGAGTACACTGCTCCGCATCCTGGCCGGCAAGGACTCTTCTGACATGGGAGGTACAATCCGTTATAAAGAGGGCATAAGAATCGCCTGGCTTGAGCAAGAGCCGGAATACGATCCGGAAAAAAGTGTCTTTGAAGAGGTCTTTGCCTCATCTGACGAGCTCTCCCGCACTATTGCCGAATACGAGAATGCAATTCTTGCAAACGATCCCAAAAGACTCGAAAAAGCAATACGGGAGATGGACCGGACAGAGGGTTGGCAGTATGAATTGAAGGTAAAACAGATACTCACCAATCTCAAGATAGGCAATCTCGATCAAAAGATGTCGGAGCTCTCCGGTGGACAAAGGAAGAGAGTGGCAATAGCAGGCGCTATGCTCTCTGAGGCCGGGCTGATTGTTCTTGACGAGCCTACAAACCACCTTGACCTTGAGATAATCGAGTTTCTTGAAGAGTATCTTACCCGGACATCTTCTTCTCTTTTAATGGTCACCCATGACCGCTACTTTCTGGACAGGGTGTGTAACCAGATTCTGGAGCTTGACAACGGAAAGTTATACAGGTATCAGGGAAATTACTCATACTACCTGCAGAAGAGAGATGAGAGGGTTGAGAATTTCAACACAGAGACAGAAAGGGCCAGGAATCTATTCCGAAAGGAGCTTGACTGGATGAGAAGGATGCCTCAGGCAAGAGGCACCAAGGCAAAATATCGTGTCAATGCATTTTATGATATCAAGGACCGGGCCTCTCAGACAATCTCCGAACAGAGCATGAAGATAGATGTAAAGAGTGCAAGGCTTGGGACCAAAGTGATCAACTGCAAGGAAGTCTCACACAGTTACGGTGATTACAAGACCATAGACTCTTTCACATACAACTTTGCCAAAGGTGAAAAAGTAGGATTGGTTGGTTCAAACGGAGTCGGCAAAACAACATTTCTGGAGGTTATCACAGGATCACTGCCACCTTCTTCAGGAACAACAGATATCGGAGAGACAGTCGTTTTCGGTTACTACAGACAGGCCGGACTTGAATTCACTCCTGATGAGACGGTTATTGATGTTGTAAGAAGATATGCTGAAGTGGCAACTCTTTCTGACGGGACTCAGGTTCCTGTAACACAATTTCTCTCGAAGTTCCTCTTCCCCTACTCTACACACAATACCAAGGTGGAAAGATTAAGCGGAGGAGAGAGAAGAAGGCTTTACCTTGTCACCGTACTGATGAAAAATCCAAACTTCCTGATACTCGATGAGCCCACAAATGATCTTGATATTATCAGCCTCAATGTTCTGGAGGAGTATCTTGCGGAATTCAGGGGATGCCTGATAATTGTCTCACACGATAGATATTTTCTTGACAAACTTGCTGATCACATTTTTGTCTTTGAGGGAAACGGAGTTATCAAAGACTATGTCGGTAAGTACAGTGAATACAGGGAATATATCAAGGAACTTGAAAGAGAGAAAACTCCCAAACCAGTAAAAGAGCCTAAAGAGGAGGTACAAACTGCAAAGAAAGGTCTGACATACAAAGAAAAACGCGAAGTTGAAACCCTTGAATCAGAGATTGAGTCTCTTGAAAAAGAGAAGAGCGACCTTGAAGCCGCTCTCTCGTCCGGTATTTTGTCTCCTAAAGATCTTACAGAGAAATCTGTAAGAATCGGAGAGGTTATTTCTTTGATTGAAATAAAGAGTGATAGATGGTTGGAGCTTAACAGCTGATACTACTCCATCAACTTCTTATACTTAAATCTTTTTGGAGTGAGATCTCCAAGACGTCTCTTTTTGTTCTCCTCATATTCAGAGTAACTACCTTCGAAGAAGTATACATTTGAGTCACCCTCAAAAGCAAGGATATGGGTTGCGATTCTGTCAAGGAACCATCTGTCGTGTGAAATCACAACAGCACAACCTGCAAAATTCTCCAGACCCTCCTCAAGAGCCCTTATAGTATTTACATCCACATCATTTGTAGGCTCGTCAAGAAGCAGGACATTGGCCTCCTCCTTTAAGGTCAGGGCAAGGTGCAGCCTGTTTCTCTCACCACCTGAAAGCACTCCGCACTTTTTCTCCTGATCTGCACCGGAGAAGTTGAATCTTGACACATAGGCCCTTGCATTTACCTCCTTGTTACCAAGTTTCACAAATTCAGAGTTGTCTGCGATTGTCTGATATACGGTTTTGTCCGGATCAATCTGTTTGTGCTGCTGGTCAACATAGGCAGCCTTCACGGTCTCTCCGATAGAGAAAGTACCCTTGTCCGCCGTTTCATAACCCATTATCAGTCTGAATAGAGTTGTCTTACCGGCACCGTTTGGCCCGATGATACCAACAATACCTGCAGGCGGCAGTTTGAAGTTGAGATTCTCAAAAAGCACCTTATCTCCGAACGATTTAGTAACTCCGACAGCCTCTATGACATTGTCACCAAGACGTGGCCCGTTAGGGATAAAAATCTCAAGCTTTTCATCTTTTGCCTTTCCATCTTCATTGAGCATCCTTTCATATTGGGAGAGACGAGCCTTGGATTTTGCATGTCTGGCTTTAGGAGCCATTCTCACCCACTCCAGCTCCCTTTCCAGGGTCTTCTTTCTCTTACTCTCCTGTTTCTCCTCCATGGCAAGTCTTGTAGTCTTCTGATCAAGCCATGAAGAGTAGTTACCCTTCCATGGAATTCCCTCTCCACGGTCAAGTTCAAGTATCCATCCTGCAACATTGTCTAGGAAATAACGGTCGTGAGTCACAGCTATTACGGTTCCCTTGTACTGTTGAAGGTGTGCCTCAAGCCACTGTATACTCTCTGTATCAAGATGGTTGGTAGGCTCATCGAGAAGAAGCACATCTGGCTCTCTTAAAAGCAACCTGCATAAAGCGACACGTCTTCTTTCACCGCCACTTAAAGTCTTCACCGATGCCGAAGGATCCGGACATTGGAGGGCATCCATTGCTCTCTCAAGTTTTGAATCAATATCCCAGCCATTTACATGGTCGATCTTATCTGTCAGTTCTCCCTGGAGTTCGATAAGCTTGTTCATCTCATCTTCCTCCATCGGTTCTGCAAACTTATTGTTGACCTCCTCATATTTTCTGAGCAGATCCATAACCTCCTGCACTCCCTCCTGAACTACCTCAAGAACAGTTTTTGAATCATCCAGATGAGGCTCCTGCTCCAGATATCCTACAGAGTAACCGGGAGCCCACACAACCTCTCCCTGTATAGCAGTCTCAATACCTGCAATAATTTTCAGGAGTGTGGATTTACCGGATCCGTTAAGACCGATTATACCAATCTTTGCCCCATAGAAAAAAGAGAGGTAAATATCTTTCAGGATTGCCTTGTTGTTGTTCGGCAAGATCTTGCCGACTCCGTTCATAGAGAAAATAATCTTTTCGTCTGCCATATAATTTTATCAAATTTCCGGCAAAGATAGTACGAGATTATTTCTTTCCCAAGTTATTGACAAGTGTGTCCAGATATTGCACAGAGACCAATGAATCAATCTGATGCTTCATGTTTGCCATGTTTGTCCTGAAAGTCTCCATGTTAGAGGGATCAACCTTCTTGGCAGGAGGAGATTCCATACTGAGTGGATTTATAGGTTTCCCGTTTTTCCAGACTCTGAAATCCAGGTGAGGGCCTGTGGACAATCCAGTGCTTCCGACATAACCAATAATCTGCCCCTGACGCACCCTCGAACCTCTGGCTACTCCGGTTCCATATTTTGAGAGATGGAGGTAGGCTGTGGTAAAGGTTGCATTATGCTTTATCTTGACGGTGTTTCCACCACCTCCCGCATAACCTTTCTGAATCACGACACCATCTCCAATTGACATAACAGGTGTGCCTCTTGGTGCTGCATAGTCAACGCCGGTATGTGGTCTGACAATTCTGGTTACAGGGTGTCTGCGGGAATATGTAAAGCCTGAGGATACTCTCGTATAACTCAGAGGAGCCTTAAGGAAAGCCTTTTTCAGATTTTCACCCAATGAATTGAAGTATTGGACTGATGTCGTATCTCCCTCTTTAAAAAGGTATGCATCATAGACCTTACCTTTGCTTGTAAAGGTTGCTGTGTAAACTGTTCCTATACTTACAACCTCATCCTTGACAATAATTTCATCAAATAAGAACTTGAATCTGTCACCCTTCTGCAATCCGAAGAAGTCAACAGACCATGCGTATATATTTTCAAGCCTGCTGGCAATCTCATAATTCAGGCCGGCCCTCTCGACATCAGCCCATAATGAATTCTCTATTACCACCTCTGCTACTCTTGTCCTTGTCTCGGTCTGCTCTGTGTAATTCTTGACAAAGATTGAGTCATGAAGCCCAAAAACCACATATGAGGTCCTGCTCTCCTGATATACCAGATAGGCTAATTTTGGATTTTCATCTCTTGTATAGAACGCCCTGAAGTTGTTTCCCACTTTCAGTTTTTTCAGGTCAAACACACCATCACAAGCCTCCGTCAATGCGTAGGCATCTGTACTTGTTGCGCCTAAATCAGTCATCAGGGTTGAAAAAAACTGTCCGCTTTTAACGCTTCCCTCCTCTATGTCAAATTCGGATATTGGAATCCCGAATTCTGTGACAATCTCCTCTTTATTTTCCTGATTGGTTTCTGAATCCTTTGTATTATCACATGCACAGGAGACAGTTAAAAATAACGATAATAAAAATAGTACTCTCTTCATAACAATTAATTTCAGCCCGAAGATAGCAATTTCAATTTAATTGTTCGTAAGTCGGTGTAAAAGTTTGCATGATTTTGGGTATTTTTGTAAAAAGTTTTTATATTTTTGCATTAGAAATAAAATAGAGTTTCAAATGGTTAACTTTTTCGGGGAATATACTGTAAAGATGGACGATAAGTGCAGGCTGGTACTGCCCTCAACGTTCAAATCTTTCCTCAAGGACGGAGACATGCGCTTCGTTGTGAGAAAAGAGATCTTTTCAGATTGCCTGGAACTGTTCACTTATGATGATTGGAATGCAGAATCGGAGAAGGTAAGAGCCAGGCTTAACATGAATAAACGGGAACACGTACTTCTATGGCGTGAGTATAACAGGGAGATTGCCCTGGTAACCCCGGACGAGAAAATGGGCAGAATCTCCATTCCAAAGAAGTTACTTGAGAAAATCGGCGTTGTCAAAGAGGTGATCTTTGTGGGTATTGGAAACAAGATCGAAGTCTGGGCAAGCGACAAGTATCAGAACTCAAAATTATCCGACAGCGACTACCTCGCATTACTTGAAAAGACATTAGGATAAGGAGGCCCGACATTATGAGTAATTATCATACACCTGTCCTGTTAGATCAAAGTGTATCCGCCTTAGCAATATCACCAGGCGGAGTATACGTTGATGCCACATTCGGAGGCGGAGGCCACAGCAGAGAGATTCTTTCAAGAATGGATGAGAGTTCAAGGCTTATTGCATTCGACCGTGATATGGACGCTCTTAAGAATGCCCCTAACGACGGGAGGTTAATCCTGATAAATAACAACTTCAGATTCGTACAGAACTTTGTCCGTCATAACGGGTACGAATATGTTGACGGAATCCTGGCAGACCTGGGAGTCTCTTCACATCAATTTGACACAGAGGAGAGAGGGTTTTCATTCAGATTTGACTCAGCTCTCGACATGAGGATGAGCAACGATTCAAACATAACTGCAGCAGATATTGTCAACACATATACAGAATCAGATCTTGAGGCTATTTTCCGGAATTACGGAGAGGTAGAGAACAGCCGAAGAGTTGCAGCTCTTATCTGTAAATCTCGTTCTGAAAACAAGATTATATTAACCAGCGACCTCAACAGAGCCATTGAAAGCGTGTTGCCGAAATTTGCGGAACACAAGTACCTTGCTAAGGTTTATCAGGCTCTCCGAATTGAGGTTAACGGAGAGATGAGGGCCCTCGAAGGCTTCCTGTACGGTGCGCTCTCCTCGCTCAGAAGCGGAGGAAGGCTCGTTGTGATAACATATCACTCTCTTGAAGACAGGATGGTCAAGAACTTTATGAAAAGCGGAAATATTAGCGGTACAACTGAAAAGGACTTTTTTGGCAATACCCGGAGTCCATTCAGATTGGTGACAAAGAAACCCCTGCTTCCTGAAGAAGATGAGATTGCATCCAATACCAGGGCAAGGAGTGCAAAACTTAGAGTGGCAGAGAAGATATGAAATCAAGAGAGGTCATAGACAATTTAGCCGGCGGGATGTGGCTTGTAAGAACAGGCGTATTCAAGCACGCCACCTTTGTGATATATATCTTCTTTCTGGTAATTCTTTATATAGCTATGAATTTCGGTATTGACAGCAGTCAGGTTACTGAAAGAAGAAATGTACAGATTCTGAAGGATCTTAAGGCTGATTACACAGGAAAGACTGCAAGACTATTATACCAGAGCAAACGTCTGGAGGTTGAATTGAAATTAACGGAGTATAACTCCACATTGAAGAATCCAAATGAACCACCCCGCAGGGTGATAATAGAGAAATAGGATGAAGGGAGTAATGAATAGAGCATTTGTAGTGTACGCACTCTTTGTAATAGCAGGCATAGCCGTTATTGCAAGGATGGTGTATCTGCAATACATTACTACCGAGGACCTAAAAAGCGAAGTAAAGACATTCAGGGTAGAGGAGATAGAGGCCACCAGGGGAAGTATCCTGGCCTGTGACGGAAGGACACTCTCATCTTCAGTGCCTTATTACAAGATAAGAATGGATTGCATTGTTCCTGAACAATCTGTTTTTGATATGTATAAAGACTCCCTTGCTATTGCACTCAGCGAGTTTTTCGGTGACAACCCGGCATCCTGGTATAAAAAAAGGATGGAAACAGCAAGGGCAATAAAAGACAGAGACATATCGCTCGGGAACAGACTTGTTGACCATTCCGAATTAATGATTATCAAGAACTTCCCCCTTTTCAGACTCGGGACTCTTAAAGGCGGCTTCATCTCTGAACAGAAGAACAAAAGGAAGAATCCTTACGACAGACTTGCATACAGAACAATCGGATTCATAAACATAAACGGTAAGGGAGTTGGGATTGAAGAAAGTTTCGACTATTACCTCAAAGGAACACCGGGAAGTCAGGTCGTGCAAAAGCTTCTTAAAGACCAATGGAAAACAGTTGATATGGATAAGATTATCCAACCTAAAGATGGTTATGATGTCCAGACAACACTTAACATAGATTTCCAGGAAGCTGCCGAAGCTGCGCTGAAAGAGCAACTTTCTCTTTCCGACCAGTTTGAGGGCGCAACTGCAATTGTCATGGAGGTAAAGACAGGAGCCATAAGGGCCATTGCTAATATGAGAAAAGACAGCAATGGCAATTTTGATGAGGTATTCAACTATGCTATCGGTCAGGCAACTGAACCTGGATCTACTTTCAAACTTGCAACACTTGTGGCTTTGATTGAAGATGGATATGTCACTCTTGAAACTCCTGTAGATGCAGGTAACGGAAAATGGCCATATGCAGGTCACACCATTTCAGACGTTACAGCCGGCGGCTACGGTCAGATCAACGTATTAAAGGCTTTCGAGAAATCCTCAAATGTTGCTTTTGCCAAGCTTGCCGTTGAGTACTATGCAAACAACGAAAAGAAATTTGTTGACAGGATCAACAATATGAAGCTCAACGAGAAGTTCAACCTGGACCTTAAGGGAGAGGCAAGAGCTGTGATATATGCTCCGGGGGATAAATCATGGTCTAAACTTACTCTGCCTCTTATGGGTATCGGTTATGCAACACTGCTTACACCTTTGCACACGCTAGCCTTTTACAATGCCATTGCCAACGGGGGGAAAATGATGAAACCATATTTCGTTGAGAATATTCAAAAAAATGGTGTTATAGAAAAGAGGTTTGAGCCCGTAGAACTCAGCGGCTCTATATGTTCGAAATCCACTCTTACACTTGTCCACAAAGCTTTGAGAGGTGTTGTCGAAGAGGGAACAGGAAGGGCTCTAAACGATAAAAGATATGCCATTTCAGGCAAGACCGGAACTGCGAGGATCGCCTTCAACGGAGCCGGTTACACAGATAAAGAGGGATACAAGAGACACCAGGCATCCTTTGCAGGATTTTTCCCGTCAGAGAACCCTAAGTATTCTGCAATAGTAGTTCTATATACAGGCAGAACAAGAGGTAACTTTTACGGTGGCGGCTGGGCAGCCCCTGTTTTCAAGAAGATTGCAGACAAGATATATGTCTCCTCTCCGGAGTGGATTTCACCTGTTGAGGGAAATGGAAGTATCAGCGGCAAGAGCAGAGAGATTCTTGCCAATCTGGATTCTTTCAAATGTGATTCTATACCTCAAGTTAAAGGACTTGGGATCAGAGATGCTCTTTACATATTGGAAAACCAAGGATATAAAGTAAGGTTTTCAGGCAAGGGGAAGGTAATATCACAGAGCCACATCCCCGGTAACGATTTGGACAACAAAGGTTTAATATATTTACAACTTTCTGATTATCATGAAATTACAAGAGATACTCTCAAACAGCAGGATACTACAGATATTAGGTGATTGTAATATCGAAATCAGTTCTGTATGTTTTGATTCAAGGAAGGTAAGCAAAGGCTCGCTGTTTGTGGCTTTGAAGGGAGTGACTTCAGATGGTCACGATTACATTGCACAAGCTGTGGCAGCCGGTGCCAAGGCTGTTATATGCGAAGTCCTGCCAGAAGAGAATATCTCTGCTACAATTATTCAGGTAACAGACAGCCATCTTACACTGGGGATTGTAGCCTCCAATTTTTACGGAAGACCATCCGAAAAGCTTAAATTGATTGGTATCACAGGCACCAATGGCAAGACTACTACAGTTACACTCCTGTACAGATTATTTACTGATATGGGATATAAATGTGGTTTATTGTCGACAATCGTGAACTATATAGCCGGCAAGACGATTGATGCAACTCACACCACCCCTGACCCGATTCAGATTAATGAGCTGCTCGCTCAGATGACAGATTGTGGTTGTGAATTCTGCTTCATGGAGGTCAGCTCCCACTCTCTCCACCAGAAGAGAGTCGCAGGTCTCAACTTCTCAGGAGCGATTTTCTCTAACATAACTCGTGACCACCTGGACTATCACAAGACATTTGACGAATATATAAGAGTAAAGAAAATCCTCTTTGATTCCCTTCCTTCATCTGCTTTTGCGCTAACAAATATTGATGACAAGAATGGTCTGGTCATGATCCAGAACACAACTGCACATATTTACAGATACTCCTGTCACTCTCCGGCAGAATTTAACTGCAGGATTATTGAAAAGGGAATGGACGGGATGCTGCTTAACATAGACAACAGAGAGGTATGGACTAAATTCATAGGTGAGCACAATGCATACAACCTTTTGGCCGTATACTCCTCTGCTGTAATAATGGGCTTTGACAAAGAGGAGATTTTGGTGCATATAAGTAATATGACATCTGTAGCTGGAAGACTTGAATACCTGAAAGGCAAAAATGATCTCACAGCAGTCGTTGATTACGCACACACTCCCGATGCACTTGAAAATGTTCTCAGAACACTCAGGGAGTCTGCCGATGACAAGAGCATTACTACCGTATTCGGCTGCGGAGGAAACAGAGACAAGGGTAAAAGGCCTGAAATGGCAGCTATTGCGGCCAAATACTCAGACAGAATTATTGTCACTTCGGACAATCCAAGATTTGAAGAACCTGAAGAGATAATAAACGACATAAGAGCCGGCTTCTCACGCTCAGATATTTCGAAGGCGATGTTCATAACAGATCGCAGGGAGGCCATACGCACAGCAATCATCACCGCTCCTGCAGGCAGTATAATACTAGTTGCCGGAAAGGGGCATGAAAACTACCAGGACGTAAAGGGTGTGAAACACCACTTCGACGATAAGGAGATAATAGCGGATGTAATAAATTTAAACAGTTAGAAGATGCTTTACAATCTGTTCGAATACTTAAACGGTCATATAGACTTCCCCGGAATGGGTCTTTTAAAGTACATCTCATTCAGGGCTATTTCAGCATCCATTATTTCATTGCTGATTGCACTCTTTGTTGGCAAGAAGATAATAAACAAACTTGCAAAGAAACAGATAGGCGAGACAATCAGGGATCTCGGACTAGAAGGTCAAATGCAGAAAAAGGGAACTCCCACAATGGGCGGTATCATTATTCTCATATCTTTTCTGATTCCGGCAATTCTACTGGGCGACCTGACAAACGTATATGTAATACTTATGATTGTTACGGCAATATGGCTGGGATTCATAGGATTCGTTGATGACTATATAAAGGTTTTTAAAAAGAATAAAGAGGGTCTTTCAGGGAAATTCAAGATTATAGGGCAGGTCAGTCTGGGACTCATTGTTGGTTTGACGCTATATTTCAGTGACCAGGCGGTGATTCGCACCCCTGCTTCTCAGCGTAGCAGTGATGCTCATGCCGAAATTGTATCACAGGAGGGTTTTTCTGATAAGATTTCATTCTTCCAGGAGGAGAAAAGCACAAAAACTACTATTCCGTTTTTCAAGGGCAACGAGCTGGATTACTCATGGCTCTCTCCTATTCAGGGAAAAGGCAAAGAGATTGGAGGTTGGATTATCTATATAGTTGTTATAATTTTTGTGGTAACTGCTGTTTCAAACGGAACAAATCTGACGGACGGGATGGATGGTCTCTCAACTGGAATTTCAGCCATTGTGGGAGCCACGCTCGGAATACTTGCCTATGTCTCCGGCAACGTAATATACTCCAATTACCTGAACATAATGTATATACCATACACAGGAGAGCTTGTGATTGTGCTTGCCGCATTCATCGGAGCACTGGCCGGATTCCTCTGGTATAACTCATACCCCGCTCAGGTGTTCATGGGGGATACAGGAAGCCTTGCAATCGGTGGTATTATTGCCGTAGCTGCAATTGTGATAAAGAAGGAACTTCTGATTCCTATCCTTTGCGGAATATTCTTCGTCGAAAGTCTCTCAGTTATTATACAGAGATTCTATTTCAAGTACACCCGAAAGAAATACGGAAAAGGAGTCCGCGTTTTCAGGATGTCTCCTCTGCATCACCATTTTCAGAAGGAAGAGAAGGATGCGATTATCCAATATCCAAAAAAACTGCTTCCGGAAGCAAAAATAGTTGCCAGATTCTGGATTATAGCAGTATTGCTGGCAGTATTCACTTTAATAACATTAAAAATCAGATAATATGTCAAGAGTAGTAATTCTAGGTGGAGGTGAAAGTGGGGTTGGTTCAGCTGTTCTAGCAAAAGTCAAAGGACACGAGGTGTTTCTTTCCGACAATGGAATGATCTCTCAAGAGGCGAAGGAGTTGATGGAAAAATGGGAAATCAGCTACGAAGAGGGAAGGCATACAAGAGAGCTTATCCTTAATGCCGGTGAAGTTGTGAAAAGCCCGGGCATTCCTGATTCTGCACCTATTATTGGAGATATCCGTGAAAAAAAGATCCCTGTGATTTCAGAAATTGAGTTTGCAGGAAGGTATGACAGATCAAAGAAGATCTGTATAACCGGAAGCAACGGCAAAACCACTACAACATCAATCATATACTTTCTTATGAAGAATGCAGGGCTAAACGTCGGGCTTGCCGGCAACATCGGACAGTCTTACGCTTACCAGGTTGCTACACAGAATTATGACTATTATGTCCTCGAACTGAGCAGCTTCCAGCTCGATGGCATGTATGACTTCAAGGCAGATATAGCTGTTCTTCTCAATATCACCCCTGACCATCTTGACAGATACAACAATCAGATGGAAAATTATATAATGTCAAAGTTTAGAATCACACAGAATATGTCGGAAAGCGACTGCTTTATTTTCTGTGCTGATGACGAGATAAGCATTTCACATCTGAACAATATTGTACTTAAGGCAAAGCAACTTCCTTTCAGTCAGGAAAAGAGGGTTGAAGAGGGTGCATACCTGGAGGATAAACAGATTAAGGTTAAATACGAAGACCGCGAGTATAATATGTTCATTAATGAACTTTCACTCCAGGGAAAACACAATATTTACAACTCAATGGCTGCCGCTGTTACAGGTAAAGTCCTCAACATCAGGAACGAAGTGCTGCGCCAGAGCCTTACAACTTTCCAGGGGGTAGAACACAGACTTGAGAAGGTTCTTAAAGTTAAGAACGTACTTTATATAAACGACTCGAAAGGTACCAATGTCAACTCTACATGGTATGCCCTCGAGAGTATGACAACCCCGGTCATATGGATCGCCGGCGGTAAAGATAAAGGAAACGATTACAGTCCTCTCTTCGACCTTGTCAAGGATAAGGTGAGAGCTATAATATGCCTGGGTGCCGACAACAGAAAGTTACACGAAGTATTTGAGGGTATGGTGGATTCAATGTATGACACAAGCTCTGCGGAAGAGGCTGTTAAAGTTGCTTATTCGATTGCCCAACCGGGAGATACAGTTCTTCTCTCTCCGGCTTGCGCAAGTTTCGATCTTTTCAAGAATTATGAGGAGAGAGGCAGATTGTTTAAAGAAGCCGTAAAAAATCTATAGCATGAATGATCCCGATTCTATAATCCACAGGCTAAGGGGAGACAAGGTCATATGGACAGTGGTTTTGCTTCTGTCACTGATCTCTATTGCCGCAGTCTATTCATCAAGCAGCTCTCTGGCCTTGAGAGAGGATAAGAGCACATTTGACATATTGCTCAGACAACTACGATTTGTGGTTTTCGGTCTGACAGCTCTATATGTGTGCTACAAACTTCCTCTCAAATGGTACAGATCGCTTGCCAACATAGGATTAATAGTCAGTATCGGGTTACTGGTGGCAACTCTACTAGTCGGCAAGAGTCTCAACGATGCCGAACGATGGATAAGTATTTTCGGACTCTCATTCCAACCTGCGGAGATTGCCAAGATCTGTACGATATTATACCTTGCCAAAGTACTCGAAGATCGCAAACTCGAGACTTTTAAAGAGTATGCAATATGGATTCTGGCACCCTTAAGCATTGTTCTGGTACTTATACTTTTTGGAAGTGCATCGCAAGCACTGCTTCTCGGAGCTGTAAGCTTTCTTGTACTGTTTATATCCGAAATAAAGAGATCTCACCTTGTTAAAACAGTGGGCATCGCGGTTGTTGCTCTGGCTATGGTGCTGATCCTTCACTACAGTTTCGGAATGTTTGACAGGGTTGACACCGCGATTAGCCGTTTCAAACACAATGACACCGAGCAACTTAACAATAAAAACCTCACTCCTGAAGAGAGAAGAACAATAGATAAAAATACTTTTCAGAAAAGGATGGCAAAAGTAGCCGTCTCCTCTGTGGGAGTTTTAGGAAAAGGCCCCGGCAAGAGCACTCAGCGTTATGTGCTTCCGCACCCTTACTCTGATTTTATATACGCAATCATTGTCGAGGAGTGGGGACTGGTCGGCGGAGTGGTCGTTCTTATGCTATATCTGTGGCTACTGTTCAGGTGTATGACTTTAGCCTACGCATGTACGAAGGTATTTTCCATGATGCTTGTAATAGGACTTGGACTTACAATCTCACTTCAGGCATTGCTCCACATGATGGTTAATGTGACACTTATTCCTGTCACCGGACATACATTGCCACTTGTCAGCCTCGGAGGAACATCCCTTGTAATCATGGGCGGAGCCTTCGGAATTATACTCTCTGTCAGCAGGACTATAGAGGTAACAAAAGAGAAAAATCAGATTAGAAACGAAGAGAATGTCAGCAAAGAGGATAATAATTAGCGGAGGTGGAACCGGGGGCCATATTTTCCCGGCTGTCTCAATTGCAAACGGTCTTAGGAAACTTGAACCGGATTGTGAGATTTTGTTTGTAGGTGCTCTCGGAAGGATGGAGATGGAGAAAATCCCTGCAGCAGGATACAAGATCGTGGGACTTCCTGTTGCCGGTCTTAAGAGAAAGCTCTCTTTGGAAAACCTGGCACTTCCTTTTAAAGTTATCAGAAGCCTGAATCAGGCAAGAAGAATAATAGACGATTTTGACCCGGATGTTGCTGTGGGAGTAGGAGGATATGCAAGCGGCCCTCTTCTCTGGATGGCTGGCAGGATGGATATCCCTATACTTATTCAGGAACAGAACTCATATGCAGGTCTTACCAACAAACTTCTTGGAAGGCGTGCAAAAAAAATCTGCGTTGCCTATGAGGGAATGGAGAAGTTTTTTAAAGCAGATAAAATAATGTTGACCGGTAATCCTGTTCGTGACGGGATTGCTCCGGCCACACCGGAGCAGAAAATTGAAGCTTTGCGCTTCTTTGAACTTAATCCTGATAAAAAGACTATACTGATTGTTGGCGGCAGCCTTGGCGCAGGTACACTTAATGAGTGTGCAAAAGATTGGGTGAGACAAGGTGCATCGGGAGATATGCAGCTAATATGGCAATACGGCAGCTATTACAAAAAAGGGATACAGGACTTTCTGTATGCCAATCCGGCTGAAAACGTAAAGGCTTTTGAATTTATTAAAAGAATGGATCTCGCATTTGCAGCAGCAGATGTTGTAATAACAAGAGCAGGGGCAGGAACAATCTCAGAGCTCTGCCTTGCCGGAAAGGCAAGCATATTTGTTCCCTCTCCTAATGTTGCCGAAGATCATCAGACACATAACGCATTGGCTCTTGTAAGAAAAAATGCGGCTTACATGATACCCGACGATGCTGCCGTAGAACAGGTATTTCCTGCAGCAATGTCTCTGGCATCAGATGAAACAAAGAGAAAAGAGCTTGAGACCAGAATTTCAGAAATGGCTTTTAAGGATTCAGCAATGGTGATTGCCAGGGAGGTCTTAAAATTAATTAAAGAAAGAGAATGAACTATGTATATTTAATAGGTGCCGGCGGTATCGGAATGAGTGCTCTTGCAAGATATTACAATCATGCAGGGGCAGTCGTCGCCGGTTATGACCGCGTATGCAGCAAACTCACTTCTGAGTTGGAAGATGAGGGCATCAGGCTCCATTATGAAGATGACGTGAGACAAATCCCGGATGAGTTTATAAAAAACAGGGAGGAGACTCTTGTAATATACACACCTGCTGTCCCTGTCTCTCACTGTGAGTATCAATTCTTCCTGAAAAATGGTTACAAGATAGTAAAACGCTCCCTTGCCCTGGGCAACCTTGCATCAGAAAAAAAATGCCTCGCCGTTGCCGGAACACATGGAAAGACTACAACTTCAACATTACTGGCTCACATCTTTACCCACTCAGGTGTAGGGTGCACAGCATTTCTCGGAGGCATATCAAAGAATTACCACTCAAACCTGCTTCTTGACAAAGGCGAATACCTAGTTGCAGAAGCTGATGAATTTGACCGCTCCTTCCTGCAGCTCTTCCCTGAAGTTGCAGTCATAACCTCTGCGGATGCAGACCATCTTGACATATACAGCAATCACGAGCATATCAGGGAGGCATTTTCCGAGTTTGCCTCACAGGTAAAGGGCGAAGGAGCATTGATTCTGAAAAAGGATCTTGGACTTGACCTATCCTCTTTGAAAGTTAAAAGAGTTTACCAATACTCATATGATGAGGAGTGTGATTTTTACGCTTCATCGATACGTTTGACAGATGGCGGCTATTTCAGGTTTGATCTGAACTTCCCCGGAGGAAAGATAGTGGATTGCACCGTAGGTGTACCGGGATGGGTAAACGTAGAGAATAGCATTGCTGCTGCATCTGTGGCCCTTTTGTCAGGGGTTTCTCCTACTGCTGTCAAGGAGGCACTCAGAACTTTCCAGGGTGTGGAGAGACGTTTCGACATAAGGCTAAATGAGAGTAAATGTGCATATATAGATGATTATGCCCACCATCCGAAAGAGCTCTCATCTGCAATTAGTTCTATCAGGAACATCTTCAGTGGAAGAAAAATCACCGGAATATTCCAACCTCATCTATATACAAGGACGAGAGATTTCAGGGAGGGATTTGCTGAAAGTCTCAGCATGCTTGACGAACTAATCCTTCTTGATATATATCCTGCAAGAGAGCTTCCTATCGAGGGTGTGACTTCAGAGATAATATTCAGGGATGTTAAGTTAAAGGATAAAATAATGGTAAAAAAAGAGGAGTTGATGGATATTCTTGCAAAGAAAGAGATTGACGTGTTGGTCACTTTCGGAGCAGGAGACATAGACCGCTTTGTGGCTCCTATAACAAAAATGCTTACTGACAGAGTAAAATGCTGAAAAAAATACTCATAATATCAGCTTATGTACTTTTAGCCGGAGTACTTATAGCCTATTTCTACTTCTCAACCATTATAACAGAGAAAAAGAAAATGGGAGAGTTATGCCGGTCAATAAAGGTGGTTGTACTAGACAGCGCTGAGATAGGATTTATTTCCCGCGATGAGATAGCAGAAGTTATAGTTGAGAACGGCATCCGTCCTGGAGAGAGTAAACTCAGACATATCAACAACTACCAGCTTGAGTTGATATTAAATAAAAAGACTGCAGTAAAGAAATCTGAGGTGAGCTATAGCAGAGACGGGATTCTTAAAGTGGACATTTTACAAAGAAAGCCGGTGCTCAGACTAGAGACAGCAAACGGAGGTTTCTACATGGACGAAAGTGCCTATATATTTCCGTTAATAAAAAGTTTCTCTCCATTTGTTCCCATTGTCTCAGGAGAGATTCCGCTAGGGATTGCCCCTGGATATCATGGATATATCAAGAAAAACCAGGATTGGGCAAACTCGCTCAGAGATCTCGGGGTCTATATACTTAATAACGACTCCTGGAACACTATTGTTGAACTGATATATGTGGATGAGAAGGGAGTATTGAGCTTTATCCCTCGTGATGGAAATTTTGAGGTTGTTTTCGGAAATATTGAAAAGATAGATTACAAATTCAGGAAACTATACGCCTTTTATAAGGATATTCTGCCGAATGTGGGTCCTGACATGTACAAATCTGTCAATCTTCAGTTTGACAATCAAATTGTATGCAAAAAAAATAAAAAAACAGATAAAAACTTAGAGATATGAAAAAGCTTGTCGCAGCTATTGATCTTGGAACAACAAAGGTTGTCTCCATCGTAGGTGAAAAAACCGAATCCGGTTACAGGATAGTGGCATTGAAAGAGGCTCCGTCAAAAGGGGTCATGCGTGGAGAGGTGGTGAACATTCAGAATGTCCTTGAATCTCTCAAGCCGACACTGGAAGAGATCCGCGCAGAGGAGAACATAGAAATTGATGAGGTTTATGTAGGGATAGCAGGTCAGAATATAAAATGTAACACAGCCCGTATCAGCAGGAACAGAAGTCGCTCTTCTGAGTGGATAACAGAGAAGGAGGTTGCCGAGATGGAGAGAGAGATGTTCAACTCAAGGGTAAATGCTGGCGAGAAAATACTTCATGTCATACCTCAGTCATACAACATAGACGACAATACCGGAATCAGAGAGGCTGTAGGAATGACAGGAACACGCATAGAGGGTGACTACAAACTGTTTATAGGTAAAACAAATTCTGTTGAGCACAGCAAGATTGTAATAGAGAGAGCCGGGCTTAAACTGAAGGACCTCGTACTTGAACCTGTAGCATCTGCAAAGGCTGTACTAACTGAAGACGAGATGGAGCTTGGTGTTGCCATGGTAGATATGGGTGGCGGGACAACAGACCTGCTTATCATACAGGATAACATTGTAAGACACACAGCAGTCATTCCTTTCGGAGGCAACTCAATCACCGAGGATCTTCGTCAGGGTTGTGGTGTATCTCTCAGAAATGCTGAGCAGATGAAGATACAGTATGGCTCATGCTACAGTGACCGCGCTCCTGAGAACAAAACAGTAATTATTCCCGGATTGGGCGGAAGAGATTCACGTGAGGTCTCTTTTAAAGTAATAGCCGGGATTATAGAGGCCAGAGTCGAGGAGATTGTTGACGCAATAATGTATGAGATAGAGAATTCCGGTTTCCAGGACAGACTTCATGCAGGTATAGTGATAACAGGTGGTGCATCTCAGCTTAAGGATCTGCGCGATTATATCTCTTTCCGTACCGGCTTTGACGCAAGAATAGCATCTCCTAATATGGGAGTTACAATAGACGGATGCGATGGCACATATAAACCTGGTTCATCAACAGCTGTTGGTTTGGTCATTCACGGTTTTGAGCTGGAAGAGATGAAGAGAGAACCTATTATTGAGGAGAAACCTCTCACAACAGAGTTGTTCCCTGCTGAAGCTACATTAGCACCGAAAGATCCGGAGATTCAACAGGAAAAAGCTGAAAGGTCAAGTAAGAAGAGAAGCTTTATGAAAAATTTCAGCAATATAATGATAGGAGATATTTTCAACAGTTCAAACGAAGCATAGGGATATGAAGGAATATTTACCACTTGATTGGGAATCAAACAACTCGATTATTAAAGTAATTGGTGTAGGAGGAGGCGGGTGTAATGCTGTAAACGAGATGTTTCGTCAGGGAATCAAAAACGTTGATTTCATGATATGCAACACTGATACCCAAGCACTTGCCACAAGCCCTGTGGTTGACAAACTCCAATTGGGAAATGTCATAACCAGGGGTCTTGGAGCCGGTTGTAATCCCGAACAGGGCAAAAAAGCGGCCGAAGAGTCAATAGAACATATAAAGGAGAAACTACAGGGGCTGACAGAGATGGTTTTCCTGACAGCCGGTATGGGTGGCGGTACAGGCACCGGTGCAACACCTGTTATAGCAAAAGTGGCCAAGGAGATGGGGCTGCTTACAGTTGCCGTTGTGACACTACCTTTCCGCGACGAGGGTAGTGAGTTCATGAAGAGAGCTGTACTCGGTATCAGAGAGTTGGAAAAACATGTGGATTGTCTTCTTATAATAGACAATCAAAAGCTATATAAAATTTTCGGAGACCTCACTATTTTTGAGGCATTTCCAAAGGCAGACAGTGTGCTGAGCACTGCCGTGAAGGGAATAGCTGAAATTATAACTCGCCCGGGTTTCATAAATGTTGACTTTGCCGATGTCAGAATGGTAATGAACAACAGTGGTATGGCACTAATGGGAAGCGGTTCTGCAGAGGGAGACAACAGAGCCATCAGAGCCGTGGAAGAGGCATTCTCCTCTCCTCTGCTTAACGATTTTGATCTGACGACAGCAAGGAATGTTCTTGTAAACATAACATCAGGCAAAGAAAAGGGCCTGACAATGGCAGAGTTGTCGCAGATTATGGAGTATGTTAAAGAGTACACCGGGAACAATCCTGAACATTTCAAACGTGGTGTCGTTTGTGATGAAAGCATGGGTGAGGCTATTAGTGTTACAATTGTTGCAACCGGGTTTGACATGAACTCTCTTCCACAGATATCCTCTGACGGAGGAAAGCTTGTTGAATCGGTGGTATTAGGAACCGATTCGGTTATCTCTCAGCCCAACTCATCACAGGAGAGTCCTGATGGAGTTGAACTCAACCTTCCGGAACAACCTGTACGCAGACAAACTTTTACTCCATCTGTGAAAAAAGAGATTACAACTCCTACTCCATTGCCTTCAGAAAAAAGGGTAAAACCCACTCTTATTCTTGAAGAGGGGGACAATATAAAAGAGCTTGAGAGCCAGCCTGCATATATAAGAAAGCAGATGAAAATGAATAATTCCTCAAACGTGACTGTAGGGCAGGATTCCCGCGAAGGATCTACATTCAAGCTTGAAGAGATTGACGGGAAACATCAGATTAATCCGGATAATTCATACATCCATCAGACTCAGGACTAACAGTGTCAATAACAAAAAAATAAGGGGAACTTATATTCCCCTTATTTTTTTCTCCCATCTCCAAGCTGATGCAAGAACCTCCTCAATCGGTGTGTCTGCTCTCCAATCCAGAACCCTGTTTGCCTTGGAAGGATCCGCCCACACCTGTTCCACATCACCCGGCCTTCTGTCTACAATACGATAAGGCACATCTATTCCGGTTGCTTTTTTGAAAAGCTCTATCATCTGCAATACAGAAATCCCCACTCCTGTCCCGAGATTAAAGTACTCTATAACACCAGACATCCCGGATTTGTCATCAATCATCCTGTCCAATGCTGAGACATGAGCCTTTGCCAGGTCGCATACATATATATAATCCCTTATACAAGATCCGTCCGGTGTATTATAGTCATTTCCGAATACGCTGAGTCTCTCCCTTAAACCTGCAGCCGTCTGAGTAATAAAAGGAAGGAGGTTCTGTGGCACCCCCCTGGGTAATTCTCCTATTAAAGCCGATGGGTGCGCACCTATAGGATTGAAGTACCTTAGAGCAATTACATTCAGTTTGCCTTCGTAAGAGATTGTGCAATCTCTCAGAATCTCCTCAGATATCTGTTTTGTGTTCCCGTAGGGACTCGTTGCCGGCTGCAGGGGTGCCTCTTCACTCACCGGAAGGTGTTTTTTCTCCGGTTGTCCGTAGACTGTACAGGACGATGAGAAGACAATATAGCCCCGCTCCTTTTTCCCCATAAACTCAATAAGGTTCAGAAGTGAATCCAGATTGTTCCTGTAATAGTCAAGCGGTTTTTCCACGCTCTCCCCGACAGCCTTATAAGCAGCAAAATGAATTGCTGCACTTATGTCAGGATATAATTCAAAGACCTTTGCAAAAGATTTGTAATCAGCGCAGTCCGCTTCTACAAAGAGAGGATCTTTGCCGGTTATCTTTGCTATACCCTCAAGGACATCTCTTGATGAGTTTGAGAAGTTGTCAACTATGACAGCCTCATATCCGGCACTCTCCAGTTCCACAACCGTGTGTGCACCTATATACCCGGCACCGCCTGTTACAAGAACTTTTGCTTTACTCATTTTAACTGTATTAAACTATTTTTTGAAAAATTCCCTTATTGCATTGCATATCACAATCTGATCACTCTCTTTGAGCTCAGTGTGCATAGGAAGAGAAAGTACCTCTCCTGCCACTGTCTCGGCACTTTCCAAAGAGACTTTTATTTTTGAGATTGAACTGAATGCTTTCTGATGATTCAAGGCAAGAGGATAATAAATCATAGATGCAATACCTTTATCATAGAGATATTGCTTGAGTTCATCCCTCTTTTTGTTCACGCGTATGGTAAACTGATGGTAAACGTGTGTGGAGAATTCAGATTCAAGAGGGAGTATGATCTCATCCATATCTGCTAAAAGTTCCTTGTATTTCTGTGCAGCCTTATAACGGGCAGCAGAGTACTCATTGAGGTGTCTGAGCTTTATATTCAGTACTGCTGCCTGAATAGTATCCAGTCTTGAATTGCAGCCAATAATATCATGGTAATATTTAACCTTCTGGCCATGGTCGGTTACCATTCTTATTTTTTCTGCGAGTGCCTTGTCCTGAGTAAAAAGAGCACCACCGTCACCATAGCAGCCAAGGTTCTTTGTAGGGAAAAATGACGTACAGCCAATGTGCCCGATTGTCCCTGCATACTTCCTGGACCCGTTGCTATATTTATATACGGCACCTAGAGCCTGTGCATTATCTTCGATAACGTACAAACCATGTTTCCCTGCAATCTCCATTATCCTCTCCATATCGCTTATCTGACCGAAGAGATGTACTGGAACAATGGCCTTTGTTTTCGGGGTAATCGACCTCTCTATATCTTCTACCTTTATATTGAAACTCCTCGGGTCTACATCAACCAGAACCGGCACAAGGCCTAATAGCCCCACAACCTCAGCTGTAGCAGCATAGGTAAATGAAGGAACGATAACTTCATCTCCCAGCTTGAGCTCAAGTGCCATCATAGCTATCTGAAGGGCATCCGTTCCGTTTGCACACGCTACAACATAATTTGACGAAAGGAATTCTGAGAGATTTTTCTCAAAATCAGAAACTTCCTTTCCATTTATAAAGATTCCGCTGTCAATTACCTGTTGTATGGATGAATCAACCTCGCTCTTGATTTTCTTGTACTGACCCTTAAGGTCTAACATTGGGATAGTCATATGAATATTAGAATTAAACGGCTACAAATTTAGAAATATTCTTCCGTCTGCAATAATTAACTATTATCTTTGTCACATTATGAATGCAGATGAGAAAATTTTAGGTATAGCCGCAGATCATGCAGGCTATGAGCTTAAGGAGACTATCAAAAAAGAGCTCACTGATATGGGTTATACATTCAAGGATTTCGGGACATTTTCGGCTGAAAGCATGGATTACCCGGATGTAGCCCACCCTCTTGCAGCAGCAGTTGCCGGCGGGGAACTCAAAAGGGGTATTGCAATATGCGGATCCGGAAACGGAATCAGCATGGTACTCAACAAACATGCAGACGTAAGAGCTGCCCTCTGTTGGAACGAAGAGATAGCCTCTCTTGCCAGACAGCATAACGATGCTAATATATGCTCCCTTCCGGCTCGTTTTATCCCGGAGAGTCTTGCCATATCAATTGTTAAAATTTTTCTGGCAACAGATTTTGAGGGGGGAAGACATCAAAGAAGGGTCAACAAGGTTAATTGCCAATAATGCATTATCACATATTAGACAAAGAGAGCCTTGGAGAGAGACTCTCCGGTAATCTTGAAGAGTACCCGCACGGTATAGTCATTCCTCTTGACAAGCCCTATGGCTGGACCTCAGCCGATGCTGTCAGGAAGATTAAATTCATGGCCCAAAGACATTTTCGATTAAAGAATATAAAGGTGGGCCATGCAGGCACACTTGACCCACTTGCGACCGGCATACTTCTTATATGTCTGGGGAAAGCGACCAAGGTAGCTGAAAGGCTTCAGGCCGGAGAGAAAGGGTATATTGCTGAAATTACATTCGGCAGCACAACTCCTTCGTTTGACCTTGAAAAGGAGATAGATGCCTACTTCCCGTTTGAACATATCAATCAGAATTTGATAGAAGAGAAATTAAATGGATTCCTCGGTGAGCAGGATCAGATTCCCCCGATATTTTCCGCAAAACTTATTGATGGCAAGAGAGCATACGAGATAGCCAGGGCTGGTGGAAATGAGGAGATGAAGGCTTCAAGGATAAATATCATGGAGCTTGAAGTTATATCATACAGTGCACCGGTGTTGATGTTACGCGTAAGGTGCAGTAAAGGGACATACATTCGCTCATTAGCCAGGGATCTCGGATCAGCACTTGGGAGTGGAGCCCATTTGAGCGGATTGACCAGAATCTCCTCAGGAGATTTTTCTATAAAAAATAGTGTAAAAATTGAAGAAATTGAAAGGATATTGAAACAAAATCTGGAATTATCCGTATAATTCTTGATTTGTATTTATTTTTTAATTTTTATCACATGAAATTATCTCAGTTCAACTACCCGCTTAACCTTGATCAAATTGCCAAATATCCTGCCAAATACAGGGATGAATCCAGATTGATGGTTTTGCACAAAACAACCGGAGAGATCGAACATCGCGTTTTCAAGGATATTCTTGATTATTGTGATGAGGATGATATATTCATATTCAACAACACAAAGGTGTTCCCGGCAAGGCTTAACGGCAATAAAGAGAAGACCGGAGCGGAGATTGAAGTATTCCTCCTGAGAGAGCTCAACAGCGAGCAGAAACTTTGGGATGTACTGGTTGACCCCGCCAGGAAGATAAGGATAGGCAACAAGCTTTACTTTGGTGAAAATGACAACCTTGTTGCGGAGGTGATAGATAACACAACCTCAAGAGGTAGAACACTTCGTTTTCTCTTTGACGGCACACACGAGGAGTTCAAGGCAACACTCTTCAAACTTGGCGAAATGCCTCTTCCGAAATGGATTCGCCCAAAAGTAGAAAACATTGATTACGAGAGATATCAGACTATATTTGCACAGAATGAGGGTGCTGTTGCAGCACCGGCAGCAGGACTTCACTTCAGCAGAGAGTTGCTAAAGAGAATGGAAATCAAAGGTGTAAACTCTACATTTATTACTCTTCACATGGGGCTGGGACATTTTCGCACTGTAGATGTGGAAGATCTCTCTAAACACAAGATGGATTCTGAACAAGTAGATATTAGTGAAGAGACTGCCAACTTTATCAATCAGACCAAGGATAAAGGCAAGAAAGCTTTCGCCGTTGGAGTTACAGTACTAAGAGCCGTAGAGACATCAGTGACTACTCAGGGACGTCTGAAACCTTTTGTCGGATGGACAAACAAATTTATCTTCCCTCCATACAGCTTCTCTGTGCCGGATGCTCTTATAACAAACTTCCAGCTTCCTCAGTCTACTATGTTGATGTCTGTGGCAGCATTCGGAGGTTATGACATTGTCATGAACGCGTATCATGTTGCGCTCAAGGAGGGCTATCGCTTCGGGACATATGGTGATGCTATGCTAATAATCTGATTTTTCCGATTCTTGATTTTTTTTATCTAATATAATGACCCGGCCAACGCCGGGTCATCTATTTTTGTACCATGTATGAAAAGGAGTTGCTTTGTACTGTTGCCATCAATAGCATATTCTGCTACAGGCCCAGACTTTCGAATACACTTCTGGAGGAGTTCGGAGGCTTCTCCCCTCTTTTTGAGATGAACCACTCGGAGTTATTAAAAAGGTTCGGCAGAAATTATGACTTTCTTGAACGCATTTGTGACAGCAAAACGCTGAAAGAGGCAGAAAATGAGATAAACTGGGCAATCTCAGAAGGAGTAAGGATTATTCCTATAAGCTCAGTAGATTACCCTGCAGGGCTTAAGAGTTGTGCTGACCCTCCCGCTCTTATATATGTAAAAGGTAATGCCCTTTTTGACAATAAAAGGATAATCTCTGTTGTTGGGACAAGAATGCCTACAAAATACGGTATTGAGTGCTGCCGAATGATTATAAACTCTCTTGCCGGATCAGGCTTTTATCCGATAATCACAAGCGGAATGGCTTATGGGATAGATGTTGCCGCACATATGGCAGCCCTTGATACAGGTCTGAATACTGTTGCCGTGTTGCCCTGCAATGTAGAGAGAGTCTATCCGTCAGCTCATATGAATATAGCAAAGAAGATAATGGAGCAAGGAGCCCTTGTCTCGGAATTCCCGCGCGGCTCGGGATGCCTTAAGGTAAATTTTGTTCAGAGAAACAGAATAATAGCAGCTCTTTCACAGGCAACACTGGTTATCGAATCCGGAGAGAGAGGCGGAGCTCTTATTACCGCACAATTTGCACACTCGTACTCGAGGGAAGTTTTTGCACTGCCGGGAAGAATCGGAGATCTCAGGTCAAAAGGATGCAATAATCTGATTGAAAAGAACATTGCATCAATATTTACTTCAACAGACTCTTTTACTGACACTTTGGGGTGGGAGAAAGAAAGAGTCCAAACCATAAGACAGGGCAAACTATTTCATGACACAGATATCAACAAAGAGAAAATAATAGTAGCTTTGAATTACGAATCGGGATTAACCAGAGACGAGCTGATAGTCAAAAGCGGCATGAAACTCCCCTTGCTATCGGCAACTCTTCTGGAGATGGAGCTTGAAGGGACCATAATTAAGCTTCCCGGTGAGAGATACTGCACTATCAAACGTTGATGAAAAGTTACATAGACACACATACACATCTTTACGATGCGGATTTTGCCAATGATATTGAAGATGTGATTTCCAGAGCCGGCAACGAAGGAGTGATATCCTGCATATTGCCCGGCATAGATATGGAGTCTCACCCAAGACTCATGAAACTTGCGTCAGAAAAGCCCGGCTTTACACACCCGGCAACCGGTCTGCACCCTACATCAGTTAATGCTTCCTGGGAGAGAGAACTCTCTTTTGTATTTGACAATGCCAGGCAAAATAGTTATGTGGCAATCGGGGAGATTGGTATTGACGGTTATTGGTCAAGGGAATTTATAGAGGAGCAGTCTTTAGTGTTTCAAAAACAGCTTGAACTTGCTGCCTCTCTTTCACTACCCGTTATCATTCACTCAAGAGAGGCCACAGAAGAGATATTTGCCGTACTGGACAAGACCAGGCATCTAGGAATCCAAGGGGTCTTTCATGCATTCTCCGGAAGCTTTGAAACATATAAGAGAATACGCTCATACGGCAATTTTCTTGTCGGTATAGGTGGTGTGGTCACATACAAAAACTCGAAGTTGCCGTCCACTTTAGCCGGAATTCCAATCGAACACATACTCCTCGAGACTGATGCACCATGGCTGACACCCGTACCGTTCAGGGGCAAGCGCAATGAACCTTCACATATTCCCCTTATAGCCGCCAAGGTGGCTGAAACCAAAGGGTGCAGCATTGATGAAGTTGCTGAAGTTACAACTGAAAACGCGATTAAACTATTCAGATTAAAGATATGAATTCTTCCATTCTACTTATTTATACAGGTGGTACTATCGGTATGAAACAAGATCAGGAGACTCTTGCCCTCACTCCTTTTAATTTTGACCAGATAGAGGCAGAGGTACCCGAACTGAAAAAATTCGGTTACAGGATAGATTCATATTCATTTGTGCCTCCGATAGACTCTTCAGAGATAAGCCCCTTATTTTGGGTTGAACTTGCTGAAATTATAGCTGGTAATTATGAAAAATATGACGGTTTTGTTATCCTTCACGGAACCGATACAATGTCATACTCGGCTGCTGCACTTAGTTTCATGCTGGGCAATCTGGAAAAACCGGTAATCTTCACAGGGAGCCAGTTGCCTATCGGTATGCTAAGAACCGATGGCAAGGAAAATCTCATCTCATCAATAGAGATCGCAGCTGCAAAAGACTCGCAGGGCAGGGCTATGGTTCCGGAAGTCTGTGTATATTTTGAGAGTAAATTATACAGAGGTAATCGCACAACAAAAGACAATGCAGAGAACTTCCGCGCATTCAGGTCTCCAAACTATCCGCATCTTGCCGAGGCTGGTATTCATATAAAGTATAACAAGAATTTTATCTCCTACCCTGCCGAATGGGGCAAGAAACTGGTTGTAAATACAAAACTTGACACAAACGTAGCGATACTTAAGATATTCCCGGGAATCTCGCCGGGCGTCGTGGAAAGTTTTCTTAATACAAGAGGCCTGAGGGCATTAATCATTGAGACATACGGATCCGGCAACGCCCCGACACTTGAATGGCTTATCTCGATGCTGACAGATACTATAAAAAAAGGCATCGTTGTACTGAATGTATCACAATGCCCTGCCGGGAGTGTAAATATGGAAACATACTCTACCGGCATACTATTAAAGAAGATAGGGGTGCTGAGCGGTTTTGACAGCACAACAGAAGCGGCACTAACCAAACTATTTTTTATCCTTGGAAATAACACTGATAATCTGAACATTACTAATAATGTACAAAAAAATTTGAGAGGTGAAATTTCAATAGATTAGCAATTATATAAAATTCTTACTAAATTGCATCGCATTTTACGTAAGGTAAAAACAAATAACTATTTAATATACATTGTTTAATACTTTAATTATTCAAAAATTTATGAAAAAATTTTTCATGTTTTTGGCAGTTGTGGGACTAATAGCCATTTCTGCTCAGTATGTTTCTGCTCAGACACCGGATTCTACTGCAACTACAACAACTGACGTTGCTGCTGCTCCTGCCGCTGCTCCTGTTTCTGACCAGACCGTTCAACAAGAGACTCCAATTCACCAACAGATTAAAGCTAAGTTTATTGAGGGTGGTGCAGGTTTTATGGCTTCTATCCTATTGTGTCTTATTCTTGGTCTTGCAATCGCTATTGAGAGAATAATGTACCTCAACCTAGCTTCAACCAATACTGAGAAACTCTTGAAGAAAATTGAGGAAGCACTTGCTAATGGCGGTGTTGAAGCTGCCAAAGAGGTTTGCCGTAATACAAAGGGCCCTGTTGCAAGTATTTTCTACCAAGGCTTGAGCCGTTCGGAAGAAGGTCCAGAAATGGTTGAAAAATCAATATCATCATATGGTTCTATTCAAATGTCACAGCTTGAAAGCGGTCTTACTTGGATCAACTTGTTTATCGCACTTGCTCCTATGTTGGGATTCCTTGGAACAGTTATCGGATTGGTTATGGCTTTCGATGATATCCAGACTGCAGGTGATATCTCTCCAAACATCGTAGCAGGTGGTATGAAGGTAGCCCTTATCACAACAGTAGCAGGTCTTATCGTTGCTATCATACTTCAGATCTTCTACAGCTACATCGTATCTAAGATTGACTCAATCGTCCTTTCTATGGAGGATTCTTCTATCTCTTTGATAGACATCCTTGTAAAGGCTAAAAAATAATTACCGATATGCAAAAGGGATTAAAAATATTTTCAGCCGTAATTTTCGTGCTGATACTGATTGTGGCTGTGCTATTCTATGCAAATCCAGAATCAGAAAGTATGGTTAATATTGTTATTTATTTTGCGTATATACTTACCGCAATAGCAATATTATGCACCTTGCTTCTTCCTTTGCCTCTGTTGTTCCAATATCCAAAGAAATTAAAGAAAGTGGGTTTATCCCTTCTTCTAGTTGTCATTGTTTTTGGAATAGGGTATATACTTTCATCTGGCGATCCAATCAATTTGAATATTGAAAATCAACCTTCAGAACAAACTCTTAAATTGACAGACACCGGACTTATAGTTACTTATATTCTGGTCGCTGTATCAATAATTACAATTGTTGGAGGTAGTGTCAAGAGCATATTAGACAAAAAACAATAATTATGGCAAGACCAATTAATGCAGTTAATACGGGTTCTACCGCCGACATTGCCTTCATTGTCTTGGTGTTCTTCCTGATATCATCCAATATGGATTCATCAGGAGGTCTCCAGCGTCGTTTGCCTCCTATGCCTGATGAAAATCAAAAGGTAATAGACCAAAAAGTCAATAAACGCAATGTGCTGGTTGTTAGAATAAACGAATCTGACCGTCTTTTTGCAGGTGGGGAGATTATGGATATCTCGATGTTAAAGGACAAAGCGAAGGAATTCCTTATGAATCCGAACAATGATCCTTCTTTGCCGGAAAAGGAAGAGAAGAATATTGAAGGGTTTGGAATGTATCCTGTATCCAAGGGAGTTATTTCCCTCCAGAATACACGCGGTACAAGCTATGATGCTTACATCAGGGTGCAGAATGAACTTGTGAGGGCTGTCAATGAAGTTCGTGATGAATTTGCCATGGCTAATTTTGGCAAATCATTCATTCTTCTAGATGAAACCAAACAGGATGTTGTAAGAAAGGCTGTTCCTCAGAATATCTCTGAGGCAGAACCAAAAGATACAGGTAAAAAATAACAAAAGGAGGCATAACGATGATAAATAAAAAGAAAAAAGAGATGCAGCCTTTGAACACATCGTCACTTTCTGACATTGTGTTTATGTTGTTGTTCTTCTTTATGATTACCACTACAATTCGTGAAACCACAAAGAAAGTAGACTTTAAAATACCTGAAGCTTCTGAATCTGCAAAACTTGAAAGGAAAGACCTTGCATCACATATTTATGTAGGAACTCCTATCCGTTCAGAACAAGGGAAATATGGAACAGATGCTCGTATCCAGCTAAACGATTCATTCAAGTCTGTCACAGACATACGAGACTTTGTCGCAGCTGAGAGAGAATCTCTCCCTGAAGCCGATCGCGGGTTGATGACCATATCTATAAAGGCTGACCAGAATGTCCGTATGGGTATCATCACTGATATCAAGCAGGAACTTCGTAGGTGTTCAGCCCTAAAGATCATGTACTCTGCAAGAAAAGCTACTCCTGTATCTGAGTAGTATTCTGAAAAATGCTGTATAAGGGTGCATCTATGAACAATAGGGCACCCTTTTCTGTATTATATCAGTATTAATAATTCCGTAACAGATGAAAAAATCATTACATTTCCTTACTCTAGCTTTACTCTTCTTCATATCGATTCAGTCGTATGCAGCCAATAAACCAAAATACGTTTTTCTCTTTATAGGTGATGGAATGGGAATTTCCCAGGTTGCCCTCACTGAAGCATATCTTGCTTCACTTAAGGGAATCAGAGGATCAGAACCTCTTATCTTCTCTAAATTTCCCTCATATGGTTTATGCACTACATACTCTGCAAATTATCATATAACATGTTCCTCTGCTGCAGCCACAGCTCTGTCAACAGGAACAAAGACGAATAATTATATGCTCGGCGTTGATCCGGATACTAATAAACTGAAGAGCATATCTTACAAACTTCATGAAAAAGGATTCTCTATTGGTATTATATCCACAGCTCCTCTGGAACAAGCCACCCCGGCAGCTTTTTACGCCAATAGTGCAAGCAGGAAAAGTTATTATGACATCTCCCTGCAACTGCCTCAAAGTGGTTTTGAATTCTTTGGAGGAGGAGATTTTTCTGAACCGAAGGGTAAAAACAATGATAAAAGGGATGTTTTTGAGATACTAGCTGACAGCAGTTACACTATTGTAAGAGGGTTCAGCGAACTTGAGAAAAACAGAGGTGCAAGGAAACTGGCATTTTTCCAGTCTGCCGGTAAAGATTCTGAGATGCCTTTTGCAATAGACAGAAAAGATGATGATTTCAAGCTCTCCGACGTCGTTAAGGTTGGAATAGACCATCTCTATAAGAACAAAAAAGGCTTCTTTATGATAGCGGAAGGTGGTAAGATAGACTGGGCAGCACACAGCAATGATGCAAAGACAGATGTTCTTGAAATCATAGATTTTGCTGAGGCTGTTGAGGTCGCATACAATTTCTACCTGAAACATCCAGATGAGACATTGATAATAGTAACTGCCGATCATGATACAGGAGGTGCCAGTCTTGGAAGAAACAAGGGAGGGTACGTGATTAATTTTGACTCCTTTTCAGATCAGACCTCTTCATTTGCCGTTGACAATGAGATTATAAAGAACAATAACGAAAGAAATGAAAAGGCAAATATAGGCTGGACAACCAGCGGTCATACCGGAGTATACGTTCCAGTCTATTCAATAGGCGCAGGAAATCAGAGGTTTTCCGGAAGACTTGACAATACAGACATTCCTAAAAGGATTATGGAAGTAATGAAACTAAAATTCTGACATATAACACATTAAAAGATGAAAAAACTTATTCTCTCCCTAATAACACTGTCGGTAGTTACAACACTACTCTCCAGTGAATTGCCAAAAAGAGAATTCCGTGGTGCATGGATTCACACTGTCGGCAATCAGAATTTCAAAAATATGAGCACTGACTCATTGAAGAAATTCTTTACCAACACACTTGACATTCTGCAAAAATCAGGTGTAAATGCTGTTATTTTTCAGGTAAGGCCACAGGCCGATGCTTTGTACATTTCAGGACTTGAGCCCTGGAGCAGATTTGTAGCAGGTGAACAAGGCAAGGCTCCTGATCCGATTTGGGATCCACTGGAATTTATGGTCCGCGAGGCTCATAAAAGAGGCATGGAACTGCATGCATGGTGTAACCCATATCGTGTCACATCAAATGACAAGGAGCAGTTACATCCGGATCATCTATACTTCCGTAAACCCGAAATTTTTAAAAGATACGGTAAGCAGCTCTATTTTGATCCGGGAGAACCTGAGGCAATAGCACATACAAAGAGTGTTATGGCAGATATTGTTACCAGGTATGATGTGGATGCTATCCATTTTGACGACTATTTCTATCCATATCCTGAGAAATTCGAAGAGTTTCATGACGATGCCTCTTTCGTAAAATATGCAAAGAGCCAGGGTTTTGAATACTGGCAAAAGGCTGACTGGAGAAGGAATAATGTATCAACTCTCATCAGGGAGATTAATGACACAATAAAGAAAATCAAACCTTGGGTAAGATTTGGCATAAGCCCATTCGGAGTTCACAGAAACTTTAATGATACTCCTGACGGATCAGGAAGCAAAACAAACAGTCTCTCAACTTATGAAGATCTCTATGCAGATATTCCTTTATGGCTTGAAAAGGGGTGGATTGACTACAATGTACCACAATTATATTGGGTAATAGGGCATCCTCGTGCCGACTTCCTAACTCTTATCAAATGGTGGAATGATGGTAATTTTAAGGGTCAGCTATATATAGGGCAGAATATTGACACATTTAAAGAGAAGGATGTCAACGACCCATCAAAGACTCAGTTCGCCGAGAAGATGAGACTTGTCAGGACTCTTCCAAACGTTCACGGCAATGTATGGTGGCCGGGCTGGTCGATAACTACAAATCCTTTTGGTTTTACAGACTCTCTGAAAAACACATATCAGAAGTACCCTGCACTGATTCCTGCATACACAGCCTTGGACTCTATAGCACCTGCTCCTGTAACTTCACTTACGGCGAAAAAAGGTGTAATCTACTGGAAACATGACAGCAACAATGACAAAATGCAGGAAGCACGTTTCTATGCAGTATACCGCTTCCCGGCAAAATCAGAAATTGACATAACTGACACAAAATATCTTATCAGGTTTGTTGACACCAACTCATTTAAACCTGAAGCACAAAGCGGAAAGAGGGTGAAATATAAATATGTTATCACCGCTATTGACAAGTGTTGGAATGAAAGCGCAGCATCTGAAATATTATTCTTGTGATTTATCTTCATTTGAGTAACTTTGCCTGGTTTAAAAAATTCAAAGTCATTTCTAGATAGTATGGAACGGATTAAAGTTTGTGAACTGCTTAATAAAGAGGCAGGTATAGAAGTTCAGGTTAAAGGATGGGTAAGGACAAAAAGGGGCAATAAGAATATCACATTTGTTGCTTTGAACGATGGGTCGACAGTGAATAACATTCAGATTGTCTTCGATATGAACAACTTTACCGAAGAACAGCTCAAAGATGTTACAACAGGAGCCTGTTTATGCGTCGAAGGCTCTCTTGTAGCTTCGGTAGGCAGCGGACAAAAGGTGGAGATTCATGCCGGCTCTCTTTTAATATACGGAACTGCAAGTCCGGATACCTACCCTCTTCAGAAGAAAGGTCACAGCCTTGAATTCCTCAGGGAGATTGGTCATCTCAGACCTCGTACAAATACTTTCGGATGTGTCCTTCGCATACGCCACGCAATGGCTTTTGCAATTCACAAATTTTTCAACGACAAAGGATTTTTCTATCTGCACACCCCTCTTATTACAGCATCAGATGCTGAGGGAGCAGGAGCTATGTTCCAGGTTACAACACTTGATTTGAACAATGTTCCAAAGAGTGCAGACGGAAAAGTTGATTATACAAATGACTTTTTCGGGAAAGCCACTAACCTTACAGTCAGCGGACAACTTGAGGGAGAACTTGGAGCTCTTGCCCTTGGACAGATATATACTTTCGGGCCTACTTTCAGAGCTGAAAATTCCAATACTCCGAGACACCTCTCGGAATTCTGGATGATTGAGCCTGAGATGGCTTTCTACGAGATTAAAGACAATATGGATCTTGCTGAAGAGTTCATAAAATACCTCGTTAAGTATGCGCTTGACAACTGTGCCGATGACCTTAAATTTCTTAACGACATGTTTGACAAGGAGCTGATTGAGAGACTACAGAGTGTTGTGGAGACACAATTTGTAAGGCTTCCTTATACCGAGGGTGTTGAGATTCTTATGAAATCAGGTCAGAAGTTTGAGTATCCTGTATCGTGGGGTACAGACCTTCAGAGTGAACATGAACGCTATCTCGTTGAGAAACATTTTAAAAAGCCTGTTATTCTTACTGATTACCCGAAAGATATCAAAGCTTTTTATATGAAGCAGAACGACGATGGCAGAACAGTGAGAGCAATGGATGTCCTGTTCCCAAAAATCGGGGAAATTATAGGTGGTTCGCAGCGTGAAGAGTCCCTTGAAAAATTGGAGAACAGGATCAAAGAGCTCAACATGGGAACTGAATCATTATGGTGGTACTTAGATACCAGAAGATTCGGCAGTGCACCTCACTCAGGTTTCGGTCTGGGCTTTGAGAGACTTCTCCTATTCGTTACAGGTATGGCCAACATCAGAGATGTAATTCCTTTCCCAAGATCACCTAAGAACGCAGAATTTTAAAATATATGCTTATTATAGGAATAGCCGGAGGAACAGGAGCCGGTAAGACAACTGTAGTATCACAGATAGCAAGCAGGATAAAGGATCACGTTGTAGTAATCCCTCAGGATTCATATTATAAGGATAACATTCATCTTCCTCTGGAAGAGAGGCTTGAACTCAATTTCGACCACCCGGACTCGATTGATTTCAAGCTACTTATCAAGCACCTTAAAGATCTGCGCGCCGGCAAGACAGTAGATCAACCTGTATATTCCTATCTTACCTGCCTAAGGTCGACAACTGAAACAGTAAAAGTATCACCCTCTCCAATTATTATTGTTGAGGGTATACTTATATTCACTTGCCCTGAACTGAGAAGCTGTATGGATATAAAGGTTTTTGTGGATGCCGATGCTGATGATCGACTTGGTAGAGTAATCACCAGAGACAATATTGAGAGGGGCAGATCGATAGAGAAAGTTCTGGAGAGATACGACAAGACAGTAAAACCTATGCACCTTCAATTCATCGAACCAAGCAAGAGATATGCCGACATTATCATTCCGCAAGGTGGTCACAATCAGATAGCTATTGACATTCTTCTTGCTTCAATAGAGAAGTTTCTCTACAAGAAAAATGCTAAAGCTTGAGAACAAAGCCGGTCTTTATCTTACAATTGCCGTACACCTATTAGCAATTATCATTCTGCTGGCAACCAGAATAGGTGCGCTATTGTCTGAAGAG
>JAQVBQ010000017.1 GCA_028690215.1 Bacteroidales bacterium
CAGACGGCAGCCATCTCCAGATAACTTCTGTCAAACTGATCCTGTTTGTTTTGCATAACAACTACTCTTGTACTCTTTGATATAAAAATCTCTTTATACTTCTTTTAGGAGTCTTTTCAAACTCTTCAGGGAATATTTTTACATGTTGTATCTTGCAGTAATTCGGAAGATCTTCGTTTAGAAGAATCCTGTTCTCCTCCATCTTCTTTTCAAGATCTGCTGATGAAAGCCCTTCGCTCTCTGCAAGTTCGAAGTCCGGGTATACAAGAAGGGTAAGAGTCTCCTGCTCTTCAACAACGAGCGACTCAACCACATACTGCATATTATTCACAATACTCTCTATCTCTTCCGGATAAATATTCTGGCCGTTAGGTCCCAGGATCATACTCTTTGAACGGCCGCGAATATATAAATACCCTTCACTGTCAATGATTCCCATATCACCTGTCCTCAACCAGCCATCTTCCAAGAGTACAGCATCGGTTGCTTCCTGATTCTTATAATAACCAAGCATTACATTCGGCCCTTTACAGAGAATCTCTCCGGGTACATTTTCCGGATCACTCGAATCTATCTTGATTTCCATCCTCGGAGCTGCTTTGCCGCAAGAGTAGAGTTTTGTATTGTCCCATGGTGCATAAGTTACAATAGGGCCACACTCGGTCATTCCGTAACCTACAGTAAATGGAAAACCAATCTTTCTGAAAAATGCCTCTGCCTCTTTATTGAAAGCAGCACCTCCGATAATAACCTCCTTGAATTTTCCTCCGAATGTCTTGATAAGCTCCTGTTGGATCTTCTTACCGATTGCCTGATCTACTACAGGGAGTCTCAGAAGCACTCTCATTGCAGTCGTATTTATAATAGGCTGGAGCTTTTTCTTGTATATTTTTTCAATAATAAGAGGCACAGAGATAATTATATCCGGCTTTACATCCGAGAATGCGTCCATGATGATCTTAGGACTTGGAACTCTCGTTAGAAAATGGACATGTGCTCCTACTGTCATTTCAAAGAGGAATTCGAACATCATTCCATACATATGAGCCGTAGGTAACATCGCAACCACATTAGATGTGTTATTTAGTTGTGGATGCACCTCCCAACCGAACATTATGTTTGACAAGAGTGATCTGTATGGAAGCATCACTCCCTTAGAAAACCCAGTTGTCCCTGATGTATAGTTAATTACAGCCAACTCTTCATGAGTGTCCTCATGAAAATGTACATGCTCAGACCTGAAATTCTTCGGATACTTTTTCCCGAACATCTCGTTCAAATGCTCCCTTGTCTCGTAAATCAAAGGATCCTTAGCATAAAGAATAGAAAAATCGGAGATCTGTATCACAGCATCAAGATCGGGCATCTCGGTCCCGTTCATCTGCTCCCATATATGCTCCCCCACAAACAGAATTCTTGAATCAGAATGGCTGACTATATGATGAATATTTCCAGGTTTGAACTCATGTAAAATAGGTACGGCCACTGCTCCATATGTCAATGCGGAAAGAAATACAACTCCCCAGTTAGCCTGATTTTTTGAGCATATAGAAATTCTGTCTCCCTTTTTTAGTCCGCATATTTCAAATACTATATGCAATTTTTCTATCCTCCTCGCTACATCTCTATAATGCAAAGTAATTCCCTTGTAATCAGAGAGAGCTGCGTTGTCCCAATTCTCTTTAAAACTCCTCTCTAATATGAGGTTCAATGATTGTTCCATATTTAAGATTATATTATGCAAAGGTCTGAAGATTACACAAGTGAGAGTATAATCCCTCCAGTTTAATCAATTCCTGGTGGGTCCCACGTTCAACTATCTCTCCTGCCTTAAGCACCACGATTTCGTCTGCGTATTGTATGGTTGATAACCTGTGTGCAATAACCACAGAGGTTCTGTTTTCCATAAGCTTGATTAAAGCCTCCTGCACAAGTCTCTCACTCTCTGTATCGAGAGCAGATGTTGCCTCATCAAGAATAAGTATCGGAGGATTCTTAAGCACTGCTCTGGCAATAGCCAGCCTCTGTCTCTGCCCTCCGGAGAGTTTCAACCCTCTGTCTCCTATATTGGTCTGATATCCCAACTCCATCTGAGATATGAACTCATGTGCATTTGCTATTTTCGCCGCCTTGACAACATCCTCCTCACTTACATTCTCCATTCCAAAAGCGATGTTATTGAAGACTGAATCATTAAACAGTATTGCCTCTTGGGTGACAATTCCCATCAGCCCTATCAGATCCTTCGGTTCATATTCCCGGATATCTTTTCCGTCCAGAGTAATTACACCCGATGTGACATCATAAAAACGGGGAAGCAGGTCTGCCATTGTCGATTTTCCCGCCCCTGACGGTCCAACCAGGGCAACCATCTTCCCTTTCTTGATTTCAAGATTGATATTCTTAAGGACAGGTTCACTCACATATTTAAATCCGACATTTTGAAAAACGATACTCCCTGTAAACTTCTTAATCGGAATCGGATTCTTAGTTTTCTTTATCTCCGGTTCAACATCTAGTATGGCAAATATTCTCTCACCGGAGACAACCCCTCTCTGAAGACTTGCTATTGCATTAGAGATAGACTTGGTAGGCTCAAGTACCTTCCAGTAAAAACCTATATAAACGAGGAAGGCTGCTGCATCCATACCGAGTTTTCCCTGCAATTGAAGGAAACCACCGTAAAAAAGCACCGAAGTGGCCACTGATACCCCAAGAAATTCAGACAGAGGGGAGGCCATTGTCTGTCTGTTGAAGATCTTTTTGCTTGTCTTTCTATGTCCCGAATTTGTATTGTCGAAATGGGTATTTATATATTTCTGTGCATTGAATGCTTTGATAATCCTTGCTCCTGATATAGCCTCCTCAAAATGGCTTATAATCCTGCCCATGAGGGATTGAGTTATAACTGCACCCTTCTTAAGAGACCTCACTACCCTTGCAATGGCAAAAGTTGTGATAGGCAGTGCCAGTAGTGTAAAGAGAGTCAGTTGCGGAGACATATAGAACAATGCTCCAAGGAAGCCGATAATCATTAAAGGATCTCTGAAAAGAATGTGGAAAGTGTTGGCCACAGTGTTCTGTACCTCGGTCACATCGTTTGAAACACTGGATAGAATATCTCCTTTCCTTTTCTCATGAAAATATCCGATATGAAGTTTTGAAATTTTTAAGAATAGAGCCTTTCTCAGATTGTACATCAACTTTGTCCTTATACTGACAAGAATTCTCTGTGAGAGATAGTTTGAGAGGTTTGAGAAGAAAGACATTAGGATCATGAATATACACACAAAGAGCAAGCCGTTCATGAGGCTTGATTTGAGCATGATCTTTGTAAGAAAATATTGAAACAGAGTAGTAAAATAATCAACGCTTACCGAGAATTCCGGCATTGTCAATTGCTGGACTATGGCATCAGGACTGAATATGATTCTGATAATAGGAGCTACGAGTGCAAAGTTGAAAATCCCGAAAAACATCGAGAATAGAGAAATAATCAGATATGTAGGCCAGTATCTCCCATAGGGCTTTGCAAAAGAAAGCAATCTTAAAAAAGTCTTCATGTTTAGTTCTCGTCTTTTGTCTCTACAAAGTCCACATATTCACCAACGCTTTTATCAACAATCTTATTTTTAGGCTGTTGCTCTTCTGAAGAAGTTGGCCGATTATTAAAATTATTTAAATTATTAAATTTATCAACTTTTCTCTTAATCCACAAACCTAATAACAGTGGAAACACTCTTCCGGCTAACCAGAAGAGAAGTACTAGTATCAATATAACCGTAAGAAACATCTCCATATCAGAATAACTTCCCTCTTTTTCTCAATTTTTTCACCTCTCCGTTTTCAAGATCCAAACTGACCTCTTTTCCCTTGCGGGTGGTCACTGCTACTTTTGTGCCAGAAAGGATTCTTATCTTTGTGTCAGGTAAGAGAGTGTTTTTTCCTGACAAATCGCCGATAATCTCTCCCGAGTATCTATATATGAGTGTCCTCAACCTTGTTCTCAAAATCCAGTATTGACTCTCTCCTATCTTCATCAGTTCCGGGAAACTCTCTATCATCTCCTCGGTTGTAATATCTTTCCATCCATCCAAAGGCTTGCAATTCTTATCATATAACCTGAGGGTATTGTCAGTATGAAGCAACATGATAGAGAACTCCCCATTATGTTGATAGACTTTCGGACCAAGTAAAATTAAAGAATCGACACTTTTAGGGAACTGCCCGGTATATCTGCCGGTCTTATCGAGGAGATAAAGCTTGTTCCCACTGGCAAACAGCATTTGGAACTTCTTGTTTGAAAAATAGTCGACCTCCTCTACAAATCCTCGCAAAGGAGTTGTAAATGGTATCGCCCAAATACCCCTTCCGTCAGTATAGATAAGCCTGAGTTTATAATCAGGCATCTGCTCGAGATACATCTTCTCCTTTTGTCCTTTGGATATCAGGAAAGGCCCGACCGGAATCCTGACTGTATCTGGAATATTAACTAGCTCTGTGTCAGGTTCCCTCATATTGGGAACTCTCTGAGATGTAGCAGAAGCCGAGAAATCAACACCCTTTTTATCAAGATCAGGGAAAATTTGAAAGAAAAGAGCCTGGTAATTCTTCTTATGCAGTCTTGCAGCAACCCTCTCGCGCGCAGGATCTCTAAAAACAGAAGCAACAGAATCCTGCATCATTGATACATTTGCTACTACTTTTAAAGGCGCATCTGAACCGGTAAGCATATCACCTGCCTCGCCCTGCACCATAAAATCTCCCAAAGTGTACTTCTCAAAATCTCCTGAAGCAAATTCCCTTATCATATCTTCGTCACCGATCAGTTGCCAGTTTCCTGCAGTCACGACAAATCTTTCAGGATTATACGAAAATGATTTTCCGAAAAGCGTAGAAAGCGCTCCTTTGAATTCGAATGAGGAGGCCGTCTTTCTTCCGGATCTTCTTTTTCCCTGGCTTCTTATGAGTGTTACCCAGCGACTTTCACTCTTATAGGGGATCAATGCAAGGACAACCTCTGCCGGCTTCTGAAGCAGGAACCACTCTTTACACCTCTTATACTCCAACTCTTCTACAACACCGTATGATCTTCGATATTCATAATATGAGTCAAGCAACGCATTGAAATCCTCCACTGACAAAACCAATGCTCCATATGTATTGTATGGGAGAAGAGTCCAAACTTCGGATTTCTCACCCTCTACATTCGAAAAAATTTCTGAAAATTCTGACTTGCCTCTATAATTGAAAAATTCTCCATTAATAGAGACTCCATTGGACTCCTTTTCAATGCCAAATGAGCTCCATGAAGTGATCTTTGAGATAAAATCGGAATAGCGCCAGAATCGGTAATCTGTGTATCCTGAAAAAAACTTGCCCGCCTGTTGTATGTTTATGAAAAGCTTATGATCTCCGGAAGGCGTGTGTGTTAGCATTTTTCTGAAATCATGGTTATCCATGATTGATGATTTTGTCTTAAAATGCCTGACAGATGATTGGATTAGTATCAGAGAGGGACTTGCAACAATAAGGTTGCCATTTCTAAAAATTTTCAGGCCACTTCCGGAATAGATATCAATTCCATTATAAGAACTCTCACTGACTGCTCCCAATTTTCTGAGAAGTACTTCCGGCTCCTTTCCTGGTGTTGGAACAGAAGGAAGATTCAGAACAGCTATCGGTGAGACCTCGTTTTTAGCCGAGTAGTGAAATGAAATAGTGATCTCGCCTCCAAATGTGGCAGACAGAGATAGAAACTTTCCGACCGGAGACTCTTGCTGAAATATAGGCGGGAACAATCCAGAGGTGTCTGACAAAAAAGAGGCTGAAGAATTTACATCGTTAAAATGAAAGATTGCAATAGCATCTATGGGTATCATGTCTGCAGAATGCAGAACAAATCCCTCAGACGCTTTTTCCTCCACACTTGCTCTCCTTAAACTGAAAAAAATATAGACAACAATCAGTACTGTTAATAGGGATGCTATGGATATATAGATTCTTCTTGCCTTTGTCATTAGGATACAAAGCTATTAAAAATAAAAAAAAGAGACAAAAGCCATTTTATTTCTTTTTTTGTTAACAATTATATTAATTTCGTATAGAAATAAAACTAATTATAAGAATTTATAACAAATATGGACCAGTTTCTTAACTACAATATAAATCCTGTCGTAGCAGGCTTGAATAAAAATTCATCTGAATTTACTAAAAATGACATAATAAAGTTTGTCATAGACAACGAGATAAGAATCATCAACTTTAGGTATATCGCAGCAGACGGGAGGCTGAAGACTCTCAATTTCCCCGTTACCAGCTATAAATACCTGGATACCATACTTTCATATGGAGAGAGAGTCGATGGATCCAGCCTCTTCCCATACATCGAGGCAGGCTCAAGCGATCTCTATGTTATTCCCAGGTTTTCTACAGCATATCTCGATCCTTTCTCTTCAATACCTACCTTAGGATTGATATGTTCATACTTCAATAAAGACGGGCTACCTTTGGAAAGTTCTCCGGAAAACACACTCCGCAAGGCTGCACGCTCGTTTCACGACAAGACCGGACTCAGTTTCGAGGCAATGGGAGAGCTTGAGTTCTATATAGTCGGTGAAGATTCCGGCAAATTCCCTATAGAAAATCAAAGAGGATATCATGAGTCATCACCATATACCAAATTTGAACAGTTCAGATGTGAGGCTGTAAACTGCATAGCAAGATCAGGCGGACAAATCAAGTATGCACATTCCGAGGTCGGTAATTTCACTCTCGACGGAAAAGTGTATGAACAGAATGAGATAGAATTTCTCGTATCACCAGTAGAACAGGCTGCAGATCAGCTGGTAATGGCAAAATGGATCATCCGTAACCTGGCTTATAAATATGGTATAGACGTGACATTCGCTCCAAAGATCACTACAGGCAAGGCTGGCAGCGGACTGCATTTCCATACAAGGTTGGTTAAGGATGGCAAATCAGTAATGATTAAAAACGGCAAGCTGTCGGACGAAGCGAAACATGCCATTGCAGGATATATGAAATGTGCCTCCTCGCTTACAGCTTTCGGAAATACCAACCCGATGTCTTACTTCCGTCTTGTTCCACATCAGGAGGCTCCTACAAGTATCTGCTGGGGAGACCGAAACAGATCTGTCCTGGTAAGAGTGCCGCTGGGTTGGACAGGGAAAAATGACATGGTATCAATAGCCAATCCTCTTGAGGTCAAAAAAATAGACGCAACATCTGATAAACAGACAGTAGAGATGCGTTCTCCGGATGGATCTGCAGATATATATCAGATGCTCGCTGGTCTGACAGTTGCTGCCAGAACCGGGTTTGAGATGGAAGATGCCCTTGATGTTGCCGGAAAAACATATGTTGATGTCAACATTCACAGTCATGAAAATGAGAATAAACTGAATTCTCTTGAACAACTACCGTCATCTTGCATGGAGTCGGCAAAAGAGCTTGATGCAAAGAGATATCTATATGAAAAAGATGGTGTCTTCAACAAGACACTCATCGACGGAGTCATAGACCATCTGAAATCCTACAATGACGAGAACACCCGCGAACAGGCAGAAAAGAATCCGCAACTGCTGTCGGAATTAGTGAAAAAATATTACCACTGCGGTTAATTTCCTATTTCAGAGATAAACTTGATCCTTACAAGACGGATCTCTTCCTCTGTATAGTTACGACCAAGCTCATCCACCGCCTCCTTCAGGGAATCGGTGGATGCTTCTGTCTTGAAGTATTCGTAAATGTCATCTACCTTGTCATCATCCACTGTTTGCCTGATGTAATAGTCGATATTGAGTTTCGTTCCTGAGTTGACAATGGATTCAATCTCATCCAGCAGATCGTTCATCTCCATATTCTTGGCATCTGCAATATCCTCAAGTGAGAGCTTCCTGTCTATGCTGGTGATTATGAATACCTTGTTAATAGATTTGTTCACCACACTCTTGACTACCAGATCTAACGGTCTATCTATCTCGTTTTCGGCAACATACTTAGAGATAAGATCTATAAAGTCCTTCCCGAACTTCTTTGCCTTTCCCTCTCCGACACCCTGGCAATTTTTAAGTTCATCCAGAGTTACGGGATATTGAATTGACATATCCTCCAGCGAAGGATCATTGAAAATGACGAATGGAGGCAGGTTTAACCTTTTTGACATTGAAGAGCGAAGATCTTTAAGCATCGAGAGAAGAGTTGCATCTCCTCCTCCACCGCCGGCCTTACTCCCCGGGGTAACAATTTCGTCTCCCTCGTCAGTATCCAGAAACTCTCTGTCTTCTGTAAGCATTATTGATGTAGGGTTTTCAAGGAACCTTATACCCTGTTCCGTACAAGACAGTAAGCCATACCTCTCAATATCCTTGTCAATCAGATGGTGAATAAGCGCCTGTCTGATGACTGCCATCCAGAATCGAATACCTTTCGAGCTCCCTATGCCGAAAAGTTCATGGTGATGGTGGTTGTAGGACTTAATGATTGAATTGTTCACCCCGGCCAATATGTTGGCAATGTGTTCTGCCTTGAATTGCTCCTTCATGCCTGAGATAAGGTCGAGAACAAGAAGAACATCCTCCTTACCTTCAAACTGTTTTTTAGGGTAGAGGCAATTATCACATGATCCGCAATTCTCCTGAGTATAGTCTTCCCCGAAATAGTTCAGGAGCACTTTCCTGCGGCAGAGATTAGATTCTGCATATGAAACAGTTTCCATCAGAAGGTGTTTCCCTATCTCCTGTTCTGAAATCAGTTTTCCCTGCATGAACTTCTCAAGTTTCTGGATATCCTTGTATGAATAGAAAGCAATGCATTGACCCTCTCCACCGTCTCTTCCGGAGCGTCCTGTCTCCTGATAATAACCCTCAAGGCTCTTTGGAATATCATAGTGGATCACAAATCTTACATCCGGTTTGTCAATACCCATACCAAAAGCAATGGTGGCTACTATAACCTCAGCCTCCTCCATCAGGAATCTGTCCTGATTAGAAGCCCTTGTATTGGCATCAAGGCCTGCATGATAAGGCAAGGCCTTTATGCCGTTCACTACAAGCAGCTCCGCAACATCCTCAACTTTTTTTCTGCTGAGACAATATATGATGCCTGACTTGCCCTGGTTGGATTTTATGAATTTTATTATCTCCTTGTCTATATTGACCTTGGGGCGAATTTCATAATAGAGGTTTGGCCTGTTGAATGAAGATTTGAACACTCTGGCTCCCAGCATATCCAGATTCTTCTGAATATCATGCTGCACCTTAGGTGTTGCTGTAGCTGTAAGTGCTATTAGCGGGGCGACACCTATCTCATTGACAATCGGGTTAATCCTTCTATATTCCGGCCTGAAATCGTGTCCCCATTCAGATATGCAATGTGCCTCATCCACGGCATAAAATGATATCTTTATCTGTTTGAGTAGTTGTATATTCTCCTCTTTAGTAAGAGATTCGGGGGCAACATACAACAACTTAGTATTTCCAGCCAGTAGGTCATCCCTGACCTCCTGCAACTGGGCCTTTGTCAATGAGGAGTTCAGGAAATGGGCGATCCCATCCCTCTCCTCAACAAACCCTCTGATGGCATCAACCTGATTCTTCATCAATGCTATCAATGGGGAAATTATTATGGCGGTACCATCCATCACAAGAGCCGGCAGCTGATAGCACAGAGATTTGCCCCCACCTGTAGGCATAAGGACAAATGCATCTCCTCCGTTAATGAGATGCATAATAATCTCTTCTTGTGGACCCTTGAAGGAGTTAAAACCGAAGAATGTCTTTAACTGTTCATGCAAAAATTCAGAAGTAATTTGCATATAATAAAATAAGGAATAAATATCTAAAAAATGAACAAAATAAGTTACCTTTGCAATACTAAGTTATCCATTAGTTTTTTCATCTCAAAATTTTTATGACTATTTCAAGAGAGGAACTATCAAATATAGCACAGGAGGTTGTCAGGAAGGAGGCGGCAGCGGTTGCAAGGCTATCAGGGTTCATAGATGAACAGTTCATAAGTGCATTAGAACTCATTTTCAACAGTAAAGGAAGGTTAATTATAACAGGAATAGGCAAGAGTGCAATTATAGCCAATAAAGTAGTGGCAACTCTTAATTCCACAGGCACTCCGGCAGTTTTCATGCATGCAGCAGATGCTATCCACGGAGATCTTGGCATCATACAAAAAGATGATATTGTACTGTGTCTGTCAAAAAGCGGCAACACTGCAGAGATAAAAGTTCTTGTACCATGGATAAAGAAGATGGGAAACAAGATTATCGGCATGGTTTCCGACACAAATTCATTTCTTGCTCAACATTCTGATTTTATAATTAAAGCATCTGTTGACTCTGAAGCGTGTCCCAACAACCTCGCTCCTACCTCAAGCACTACTGCACAGTTGGTTATGGGCGACGCATTAGCCGTTTGTCTGCTGAAAATGAGAGGTTTTTCGCAGGAAGATTTTGCAAGAGTGCACCCGGGCGGATCACTCGGCAAGAAGCTCTATACAAGAGTTTCTGACATAATAGACAGAGCTGTCCGGCCTATGGTTAAGGAAGACGACAGTATACAGAATACCATTTTAAACATATCTGCAAACAGGCTTGGTGCAACAGTCGTACTACATGACAATGGTGATATTGCTGGTATAATAACAGATGGTGATGTCAGAAGGATGGTTGAGAAAGGAACAAGCATACATTCACTGAGAGCAAGAGATATTATGTCATCCAACCCTAAACAGGTGGAATCAGACGAGTTGGCTGTAAATGCATTTAATATGATGGAACAGAACAAAATTACCTCTCTGGTTGTTCTTGAAAAAGGAAAATATATAGGACTAGTACATATACACGATATTTTAAGAGAAGGCATTGTATGACAGAATTCAACCCAAATGAGATAGGAATGGCCAACGGCAATTTTTTTGCCTTGCCATACTCGCCTCAACAATCTGAGATAGTTCTTGTGTCTGTCCCTTGGGATGTTACAACATCATATCGTCCCGGCACAAGTAAAGGACCTGAAGCAATTCTTGAAGCATCTGTACAGGTTGATCTTTTTGACCCGAATGTTGAGAAGGCATGGGAGATAAAAATCGGCACTATTCCGGAAGATCCCTCAATCAAGAAGGAGAACCGAAAATTAAGAAAAATTGCCGAAAAGGTTATTGAGCACCTTGAAAAAGGCGAGTCAGGAGAAACATTAAGTGAAGATATAAAGATTGTAAACGAAGCATCTGCCGAATTAAACAGAAAGGTTTACGAAACTTGCGGAAAGTATATTTCCGAAGGGCGTTTCGTTGGAGTTGTCGGAGGTGACCACAGTATCCCTCTCGGGAACATGAAAGCAGTGGCAGACAAGCATGATGATTTCGGCATACTTCATATTGATGCACATGCTGACCTGAGGGTAGCTTATGAAGGTTTCAGGTATTCTCACGCCTCAATCATGTACAACGCTCTTAACGAGATACCCCAGATATCACAGCTCACACAGGTGGGCGTGAGGGATTTTTGCCAGGAAGAGGCTGACTTCATAAATCATGACCCAAGAATCCGCTGCTATACAGATATGGAGATAAGGCAAAACGGCTTCGATGGTAAAAGTTGGAAGAGACAGTGCGAGGAGATTATCGCATCACTCCCAGCATCAGTATATATCAGTTTTGACATTGACGGGCTCTCTCCCGATTTATGCCCTAACACAGGCACCCCTGTTCCCGGAGGTCTAAGCTTCAGAGAGGTAGACTACATGTTGCATATGTTGGCAACATCCAACAAGAAAATTATCGGATTTGATCTTTGCGAGGTGTCACCTGGCAGCGATAACGAATGGGATGCAAATGTAGGCTCAAGGATCCTTTACAAAATGTGTATATATTCAAAACTTAACTTCAAAAACAGATAAAAAACATTGATGAGCCACATTCTGACTCGACCAAAGCTCGGCAGACAATTTAGTATGCCGGACATCTTCACATCATTTTTCAAGAATCAGTCAAACGGAGGAATTATTCTCCTCATTTCTGCACTGATAGCAATAGCTGCAGCCAATATCGAATCTTTAAAACCTCTGGGAGAACTTTGGGAGAAACATCTCAGCATCTCTTTAGGCCGGTTTTCTCTTGACATGTCCCTTTTGCATTGGATCAATGATGGCCTTATGGTTGTTTTTTTCTTTGTCGTAGGTCTTGAAATCAAGAGAGAGATGTCTGCGGGAGAGCTCTCTTCCGTTAAGCACGCGGCTCTTCCAATAATAGCGGCAGTAGGAGGAATGCTTTTTCCTGCTCTCTTCTACTCCATTTTTAATTATGGAACTCCAAGCCAGAACGGCTGGGGGATACCAATGGCTACAGATATAGCTTTTGCTATAGGTATACTCTCACTGATGAGTAAGCGTGTACCTCTTTCTATAAAGGTATTTCTCACCGCTCTTGCCATAGTAGATGACCTTGGTGCAATAATAGTTCTTGCTCTTTTTTATCCGACACACGCAATCAACTTCGAGCTGCTTCTCTATGCAGCAGGAGTTTTGGCGCTGCTTTTCACATTTAACAGGATGAATATTCAGAAAGCAGCACTTTATATTATTCCCGGCATAGCACTATGGCTGCTGATTTTAGGCTCAGGTCTTCATGCAACAGTGGCTGGAGTATTGCTTGCCATGACTATTCCGGGCAATACAAGTATTAATAAGAACCGATTCTACAATCAACATTGGCATCTTTTGCAGCTATTCCAGTCAGCAGGAAAGGAGAATGTGGACATTCTGGCCTGTCACAAACAAAAGGAGATTATTGACAATATGCATACAAATCTGAGGCATATAAATCCCCTGATGAATCGTTTTGAACGGGCCGCAACTCCAATAGCCACATTTATTATTATTCCCCTGTTTGCTCTCGCAAATGCAGGAGTGGAGTTCTCGACTGATTTATTGCAGACATTCCCTGCCCTCTCAAAGGGTATATTCTTTGGCCTGCTCTTGGGTAAACCTGTCGGAATATTCCTCTCATCATACATCGCTTGCAAGCTAGGTATAGCAGAGTTACCAAAGGGAGCTGACTGGAAACTTATATTTTCAGTAGGAATAATTGCGGGAATTGGATTTACAATGTCTATCTTTATCGATAATTTGGCTTTTGATACCCCAGAACTAGTGGAAACCGGCAAGGCTGCAATATTGATTACATCCTTTGCTGCTGCAGTTATAGGTTCATTGGCCATATACCTGACAACAAGAAATAAATAACAAACCAAATAAATAAAAAAAATGAAAACAATTAAATTCCTATCTATCATTGCTCTTGTAGCTCTGATGTCTGTTTCATGTGGCAAGAAACAGGGTGATTCTGCAACTACAGGTATGTCTCAGGCCACTATTGACTCAGCAAGTTATGCAGTTGGTGTATCTCTAGGTTCAATGGTTAAACAGGCGAACTTCGGAGATTTGAATCTTAAAGAGGTTAACAAAGCACTTGCTGCTGTTCTTAACGGTGACAGCCTTAAAATGGATGTCATGAAAGCAAATGAGGTTATCCAGGCTTATGCTGCCAAGAGACAAGAGTTCATTGGTGCCGAGAACAAGGCAAAAGGTGAAGAGTTCCTTAAAGCTAACGGCACAAAGGACAGCGTTGTTACAACAGCATCAGGTCTTCAGTATATAATCGTAAATCCTGGTTCAGCTGTGAAACCTGTAGAGATTGACACAGTACAGGTAAACTATGTTGGTACTCTTATTGACGGTACTGAATTTGACTCTTCATACAAAAGAGGCGAACCTGTTAAATTCCCTCTCAACGGAGTTATCAAAGGTTGGATCGAAGGTATTCAGCTAATCGGCGAAGGTGGCAAGATCAAACTCTTTATCCCTTCAGAACTTGCTTACGGTGCACAGCAGGCAGGCCCACAGATAGGTCCTAACTCAACACTCATATTCACAGTAGAACTTTTGAAGGTGTCTGCAGGCAAACCTGTTGATACAGCTGTTCCTGCAAAATAATCTGTTATGGCAATAGAAATCATTGGCAAGCTCTTAAAGAAGCTTCCTGTACAATCCGGTTCCTCTGCAAGAGGCGAATGGAAAAAGCAGGAGTTCATTATTGAAACTCAGGAGACATACTCCAAAAAAATCTGTATGAATGTCTGGGGTGCGGAAAGTGTATCTGATCTGGCCCGTTTTTCTGAAGGTGACACTCTTAAGGTTTCTGTAAATATAGAATCCAGAGAGTACAACCAAAGATGGTATACAGATATTCGTGCATGGAGGATTGAAAAGGGTGCAGGAGATAACACACCTGCCCAGAATATTTCTGAAACTGATACGGGTGTGGGATTTAATGCTGAAGAAGCCGATGATCTTCCATTCTAAATCAGACTGGATATAAAAACGAAAAAGCTGTCAAATCTATTTTGGCAGCTTTTTTTTTGAGACAGTAGGAACTAGTCCCTCTCTTCTCCACCACGTTATCTGCCTCTTGGCGTAACGCCTTGTATTTCTCTTAATCAATTCGACGGCCTCATCTAAAGAGCATTTGCCATCTATATAGTCAAACAGCTCGGAGTAGCCTACAGTTCTGAGAGCAGGACGGTTTCTGAACTGATAAAGTCCCCTCACCTCTTCCAGCAGTCCGTCATTCATCATTAAATCCACCCTTCTATTAATCCTTTCATAGAGCTCTTCTCTGGGACGGTCGATATATACCTTCTCAATTATAAAATCACGCTTCTTGTCTGTGTTGCTCTTGAAAGAGGAGAATTTCCTGCCAGTCTGCAAAGTGACCTCAAGTGCTCTCAAAACTCTTTGAGGATTAAGGATATCAATACTGTCATAACTCTCTCTGTCCAAAAGTCTGAGTTCATCTCTAAGTGATCCCAACCCCTCCATTTTCAAACGATTTGCAAGTAAATCTCTCAATTCCGGATCACTCTTAGGAAAATCATCCATCCCCTTGCACAGGGCATCAACATAGAGCCCGCTTCCTCCTGCCATTACAAGGTCATCATGGGTTTCAAACAACATGGAAAGAAGGTCCATTGCTTCAACTTCATACTGACCTGCAGTATAGTCTTCGTGAATTGAGTGCGAAAATATAAAGTAGTGTTTTACGAGATCCAACTGTTCCTTTGTGGGTGGAGCCGTTCCAATCTTAAGTTCTTTATATATCTGGCGGGAATCGCATGATATAACAGGCGAGCCAAGAGAGAGGGCAAGCGATATCGCATAATCTGTCTTTCCGGCTGCCGTCGGGCCAACCACTACAACAAGACGTTTATCACTCATCTGAATCTTCCTGATAGAGATCCTCTGAGTCATTCATCTCTATCATCTGTTCGAAATCATCGTAATTGTCGGAAAACTGCTCCGGATTCCTACCCTTCTCCGCAACCAATCTTGGGTATGAACGCCTCGGTGATTCTTCTTCAGTAGAGAGTAGTTCAAGGCTGATAGCCTTATCTTTGTATATATCATATACATACTGAAGCTTAACCTCTCCCTTACCGATGACTTTTTCTAGAGATATTGAATCCATGGCTCCGTCACCAAGATCAAAGAGTCCATACTCACCCTTGACCTTTTCAGCGCTGTTCAGACCCCTGAAAACCACCATCTGATCCGGTGCAAAACCCAGATCATTCTGCAAAAAAAGATGCAGAGAGTAGAGAGTCATAGTGCCACGAATCTCATACTCCCTCATAAAGATCTTGTTTCCTGCAATTGAGGCTTTGAACTTGTAAACCATAGCTGAGAATTGTTTATACAAAGTTAAACAAATTGAAGTAAAAAATCTAATGTATTTACACCGTCAGCATATTGGTCTATCGCGGGATTCTGAGCATTTCCGAATGTGACGCCCTCCTTATAATTCACAACACATTGCAACTTATCAAGATGATCTTCCAAGAAAGAGCTTACTTCATCCAAGCTATCGTACTCCTGAATGTTAATAACTCCAAGAGGTGGAGGAGTGCTCCCCGATTTTACCATAATAAAAAAGCCCCCATCGATGAACTCAGTTGACGACATCGTGCATAATGCCTTCTGATATTTATATGAAGAGATATAATCATCCGATACCACCTCACTACTCATTGAACATGAAGCTGATAACAAACCGGTAAAATCATAGCCAACAGGCACCAGCAGAGAACTTACGCTTCTGCAACCAAGCCCATAGTATAAGAAAATATCCTTGGCAAGATTCTCGAGGTCGTTCCGACTCTCATTGCCTCTCAACAAGGCCACGCTGTATCTGCTTCCGCGGATTATAGCATGTGATGAAGGATATTTGGACTTTAGAAAGTCTGAAGTTGTATCTGAACCCGATGCAATCACAATATCAGCATCCCCGGGCAGGGTCTCAGTAAAAAAAACTCTTTCGCTCCAATAAGGATTATAATCTGAAAGCAATTTATAAAGGTAAGGAATCAAGTACCTGTCCTTAGACGAGAGTTTTACCTCTGCCTTATATCCACATGCCAGCGCAGCCAAAAGATCATGAAACCCAACCATTGGTATATTGCCGGCCATTACAATCAGGACAGTTTTCTCACGTTCTTCAATCTTGTGCTGGTATGGACTCAGCCACTCCTCAATCACTCTTTTATCAAGAAACTCTCTGCATATGGATAATATTGCATAGATCTGCATATTAGGTGTAAACAGAGGGTTTTCTCTGTAGGAAAGTTCAATTACACTTTTCAAGGAGCTCTCCCCGGAGAGATCCCTCATCATTTCCGTCAACTGAGCACCCAATGCAGAAAAATCGTCTGTAAAAACTTTATTATACATTTGGCAAATTTAGTAAAAGGGACTATTTTTACCAAATGCAAAGTAAGTCCGTATGAGTGAATTTTCGGCCATAGATACCTTTAAATCAATATCTAAGCCCTCTACCGGTATCTACAAGGAACTTGGCAGTAAATTCCTTTCTTTTGCATATCCTATCAATTCGGAAGATGAAATAAAAGGTATACTCGCTTCAATACGTAAAAGTTACTTTGATGCAAGGCATCATTGTTATGCATACAGAATTGGCAAAGAGGGCGAAATTTGGAGGGCGAATGATGACGGAGAGCCATCCTCAACCGGAGGCAAACCAATTCTGGGACAACTTCTCTCAAATGAACTGAGTGATGTTCTTATTGTGGTGGTAAGATATTTCGGCGGAACGAAACTTGGTGTACCGGGACTGATAAGAGCATACCGGAGTGCAGCAGCAGACGCAATTGCCAATAGTGAGATAATTGATAAGACTTTAATGCGGGAACTTGTGATCTCCTTCGATTATATTCAGATGAATGACATCCTGAAAAAAACCAGGGATCTTCAAGCCGAAATCGTTGAACAACAGTTCGACAACCTCTGTCAGTTAAAATTGAGAATACGGGAGGGAAACCTTTCGAAGTTCTGTGAGATTATGACAGACTATAATGCAACAATACTACTTTGTAACTGATCAAAAAACAATAAATTCAAAATATGCCAAGACATCTTATTTCAATCCACGACTTCACAAAAGAAGACATTCTGGATGTTCTCAGGATGGCTGCGGAGTTTGAGAAGAACCCATCGCAACCTATATTACATGACAAGGTGATAGCCAGTATCTTTTTCGAGCCATCAACCAGGACTCGTCTCAGTTTTGAGACAGCAGCAAATAGACTTGGAGCCAGGGTTATTGGCTTTTCAGATGCCGGCAACACAAGTGTTTCCAAGGGAGAGACTATAAAAGATACCATTAAGATGGTTTCTAACTATGCAGACCTGATAGTGATGAGACACCCTCTTGAGGGCAGTGCCAGATATGCCTCAGAGGTATCAAGGGTTCCAGTTATCAATGCAGGTGATGGAGCAAATCAACACCCTTCACAGACACTGTTGGACCTCTACTCTATCCAAAAGACACAAGGGACTCTGGATAATATGAAAATTGACGTTATCGGAGATCTTAAGTACGGAAGGACTGTTCACTCATTGCTTCAGGCAATGTCACACTTCTCCCCTTCATTTACATTCACTGCCCCCGAAGAGCTCAAACTGCCGGAAGAGTATAAAATTTTCCTGAGAGATAGGGGTATCCCTTTCAGAGAGACCGACGGACTGACCGATGGATTCAGTGATGCCGACATTATATATATGACAAGGGTTCAAAGAGAGCGGTTTACCGATCCTATTGAGTATGAAAGAGTGAAAAATATATATAGTCTCAATGCATCCATGCTTGAAGGGACAAAACCGGGGATGAAGATACTCCATCCGCTGCCAAGAGTAAATGAAATTTCCTACGACGTGGATGACAGCAACCACGCTTACTATTTTGAACAGGCCAGAAACGGCGTTTACACCAGAATGGCTATCATAGCCAAACTTTTAGGAGAAAAATAATCCCACATTATGGAAAAACATTTAAAAGTAAGTGCTATAAAAGAGGGCACTGTAATAGACCACATTCCAGCCGACCAGCTATTTAAAGTCATAGATATATTAGGTCTCTCTCATAGTGAAAATCAGATAACATTCGGAACCAATCTTGACAGTAAATTTCTGGGAAAGAAAGCCATAATAAAAATTGCAGACCGGTTTTTCAAGAACGAGGATATTGACAGGATTGCGCTTATTGCACCACAAGCCAAGATTAATGTCATTCACAACTTTAAGGTTGTCGAGAAGAGAGAACTTTCAATACCCGCCACAATAAGGGGAATAGTTAAATGTATGAACCCTGTTTGCGTTACCAACCATCAACCGATTGAGACCTTGTTCACTACAATGCAGGACAATGGAGAGATACGGCTGTTGTGTCATTATTGTGAAAAAGAAACAAACGATAAAAACATCAAGATTATAAGTAATGTTTAACATTTTGCTTACAGATTTTCAATTTTTATCTATCTTTGGGTCACAATTAAAAACAACAAACCATATTAAAAATATATAACATTATCATGAAAGTCGCTCACAACTTTAATGCAGGCCCATGTGTCCTGCCAAAGCCAGCTCTTAAGGCTGCAATTGAGGCCCTTAACGACTACAAGGGCACAGGAATGTCAGTTATCGAGGTTTCTCACCGCTCAAAAGAGTGGGAAGCAACTATGGAAGAGTGCCGTGCACTATGGAAAGAGCTACTTAACATCCCTGAAGGATATCATGTTCTTTTCCTCGGTGGCGGAGCCAGTATGCAATTTCTCTATGTAGCAATGAACCTTTTGGAGAACAAAGCTGGTTATCTTGAAACAGGTGTTTGGGCAAAGAAGGCTCTGAAAGAGGCTAAAGGTCTTGGAAATGCTTTTGCTGTTGCATCCTCAGCAGACAAAAATTTCAGCTACATACCAAAGGGTTATGAGATACCAAAGGATCTTGATTACTTCCACATTACAACAAACAACACTATTTACGGTACAGAGATCCATGAGGATATGGATTGCCCTGTAAACCTTGTTGCCGATATGTCTTCAGACATCATGAGCCGCCCTGTTGATGTAAGCAAATATGCTATGATTTACGGAGGTGCACAGAAAAATGTCGGCCCTGCCGGAGTAACCTTTGTAATTATCAGAGAGGACATCCTAGGCAAAGTGACACGTTATTTGCCTACTATGCTTGACTACAGGACTCATATCAAAGAGCAGTCAATGTTCAACACTCCTCCTGTATTCTCTATTTTTGTAATGACTGAAACCTTGAAATGGGTTAAGAGCATTGGAGGTTTGAATGCAATATACAAGATCAACAAAGAGAAAGCTGCTTTATTATACAACGAGATTGACAGAAACAAAATGTTTGTCGGTACTGCTGCCAAAGAGGACCGTTCACTCATGAACATTTGCTTTGTGATGGCTGAAGAGTATAAGGATAAAGAGGAGGCATTCATGGCTTTTGCAAAAGAGAAAGGCATGGTTGGTATAAAAGGTCACCGTTCAGTTGGTGGTTTCCGTGCATCAGTATATAATGCATGCCCGGTTGAGAGCATAAAGGCTCTTGTTGCTTGTATGCAGGAATTTGAAAAATTAAACAGCTAATTGTCATGAAAGTACTTGTTGCTACAGAAAAACCGTTTGCAAAAGCAGCGGTTGACGGAATAAGAGGTATAGTTGAGGGTGCAGGTCATACACTTGCGCTTCTTGAAAAATACACTAAGGTCGAAGATTTATATGCTGCAGTTTCAGATGCAAATGCTTTGATCGTACGTTCTGACAAGGTTACAAGAGAGGTAATCAATTCTGCAAAGAACCTGAAAATAGTTGTTCGCGCCGGTGCGGGATTCGACAACCTTGACCTTCCTGCATGCACAGAGAGGGGCATTGTTGCAATGAACACTCCTGGACAGAATTCAAACGCTGTTGCAGAGCTTGCCATAGGAATGATGATCTATGCCTCAAGAAATTGTTTTACTCCGGGGACAGGTGTTGAACTCAAAGGAAAGACTCTTGGAATTCACGCCTTCGGTAATGTTGGAAGACTTGTTGCAAAATTGGGACAGGGATTCGGGATGAATATAGTTGCTTTTGACCCGTTTGTAAGTGCAGAAGCTATCCGCAACGCGGGTGCCACACCTGTAAATTCAATCGAAGAGCTTTATGAAAAGTCAAACTATCTGTCACTCCACATTCCTGCTACCAACGAGACTAAGAAATCTGTCGGATATGAATTGATGAAGAGGATGCCTAAAGGGGCAGTTCTTATCAACACCGCACGCAAGGAGGTTATTAACGAGGAAGAGCTTGTAAAGATTCTCGAAGAGAGAGTTGACATCAAATACATTACTGATATTGCTGCTGACATTCAGGCAACACTCAATGAGAAATTCGGAGTGAGAGTATTCGCCTCCCCTAAGAAGATGGGAGCCGAGACTGCCGAGGCAAACATTAATGCAGGACTTGCAGCCGCAAATCAGATAATTAAGTTCTTCGCAACCGGAGACAAAACATTCCAATTAAACAAATAGTAAAAGAGAGACAAACAATGGTTAAAGTTAAGCCTTTTGCAGCCTTACGCCCACCGAAAGCATTAGCACAAGAAGTTGCATCCCGTCCGTATGACGTACTTAATTCCAAAGAAGCTAAAGCAGAAGCCGGAGAAAAGTCTTTGCTCCACATTATAAAGCCGGAGATTGATTTCGACCCGATAGCAGATGAACATTCTCAGCCGGTTTATGACAAAGCCGTAGAAAATTTCAAGCTATGGCAGGAGAAGGGTTGGCTTGTACAGGACAAGAAGGAGATGTATTATGTCTATGCACAGACAATGGATGGACGTACTCAGTACGGACTTGTTGTAGGTGCCAATGTCGAGGATTACCTTACCGGTAAAATCAAGAAGCACGAGTTGACACGTAAGGATAAAGAAGAGGACAGGATGATCCATGTCCGTATTCAGAATGCCAATGTAGAACCTGTGTTTTTTGCATATCCTGACAACGATGAGATAAACCGGATTGTATCTGAAGTTGTGAAAAAACAACCTGAGTACGACTACATTGCAGACGATGGGTTTGGTCACACATTCTGGACTATTGACAATGACAGCACCATAAAGAGGATAACAGAGATTTTCTCCACCATACCTGCCTTCTATGTAGCAGATGGTCACCACAGGACAGCTGCAGCAGCTCTGGTCGGAGAGGAGAAGAGAAAAAGCAATCCGAAACATACCGGCGAAGAGGAGTACAACTACTTCCTTGCTGTGGTATTTCCGGAGAGCCATCTCAAGATTATTGACTACAACCGTGTAGTTAAGGATCTGAACGGGATGACATCTGCCGATTTCATTAAGAAACTAAACGAAGATTTCGTTGTAGAGAAGATGGGCGCAGATATATACAAACCTGTCGCACTTCACAACTTCTCGATGTATATCGACGGCAACTGGTACTCACTTACAGCTAAACCCGGCACCTATAATGAAAAAGATCCTGTCGGTGTGCTGGATGTAACTGTCATGTCAAATCTTGTTTTCGACAAGCTATTGGACATTAAAGATCTGAGAACTTCAAAACGTATTGACTTCATCGGAGGTATCCGTGGTTTAGGTGAGTTGAAGAAACGCGTTGACTCAGGTGAAATGGTTGCAGCCTTTGCTTTGTATCCGGTATCTATGAGACAGCTTATAGATATAGCTGATACAGGCAATATAATGCCGCCAAAGACAACCTGGTTCGAGCCGAAGTTAAGAAGCGGGCTGGCTATTCACAAACTTAGCTAATCCTGGGAACTGAGAGGCGTTTCCTGAGAAAAACCAGAAAACTGCCTATAAGAATAACGGCAATAGTCATGCCGACCAGATAGGGGACTATCAATATTCCGAGTTTGCTTATGTCAAAGAAGGGGTATAGATAGTCCTCCTTCATTATAGCAAGGTATAAACCCCAGAACATAAAAACAAAAGGATATATTATCCAGCTCCATATATATCGGTACTGTAACTCCCTCTCTTCAAAAACAATCCAATAGAAGAACATCAGTGAAGGTACGAGATAATGTAAAAGATCAGATGCGACCCTCTGAAGGCCCTGAGCATTTGAAGTCGGGGCCAATATAATCAGGAATGTAATTCCCGTAAGCAATATATATGAGGTGACAGGTGTTAGAGCTCTTTTAAACCACTCCTTTTCTGTCATTGATTTAAAATTTACGAGTGCCAGGAAGGCATAGAGCATGACCAGGGCATTCGATTGCAACGTGAAGTATTTAAATATTGAAAGACCCTCCCAAATTCCTCCTTCGGCAGAGTTTACATACACATCAATCCCTATTCCCTGAATTGTAGTAATTAAAACCAGAGCCAGTATAAGTTTCTTTAAATCATTCTTTCTCATGTTACAATTTTAGAAATTCTTTTTTTTATATCCAAGTTTGAATTATCATTTTTTTATTGTAGCTTCGCGCCGAAAGAGTGTTATTCCTCAATTCGAAAGTTTTTGTTTTTACTGATTTTTTAGTTTATTAATAGACTTTAGTATTTATAACACTCACATTATTATTTTTTTATATTAAAGTTTATTTAATGAACATTTTTATTTCAAATCTGAGTTACGGCGTAAAAGACGCTGATCTCAATCAATTATTCAGCGAGTACGGTGAAATCAGCTCTGCTAAAGTTATCATGGACAGAGAAACCGGTAGATCAAGAGGATTCGGCTTCGTAGAGATGCCTGATGAAGCTGCTGGTGAGAAAGCAATCAATGAACTTAACGGATGCGAGTATGACGGTAAAGTCATCAATGTAAACGTTGCTAAACCTAAAGAGAATAGGGACAATAGCCGTGGCGGTTACAACCGTGGCGGTGGAAACGATAGAAGAGGCGGCGGATACGAAAGAAGACGCTACTAATCTGTCAGATTCAATACATAAAAAACCGGTTGTAAATTACAGCCGGTTTTTTTTATTCACACCCAGAGTCAATCCTTCATCCATTCATAGACCAGGTAGTGGTCGCCATTCATCCCCAATGTTTTATACACTTTTTGTGCGTTAGTATTGGTTTTGTCCACATATAACCTGATTCCCATTATTTCATCCGATTTCTCCACAAGGGTGACAATATGAGAATACAACATTTTGTATAAACCTTTACCTCTGAATTCCGGTCTGATATAAACCGACTGAATCCACCACACCCATCCATTGCGCCAGTCACTCCATTCAAGCGTTATCATCAGCATTCCGGCTAAAGTACCATCTATTTCAGCCATGTAATAGGATGCGCCCCTCTCCCCTGTCAGTACATTTGTGACACCGGCTGTAAGTATATCTCTGTTTAACTCAAGCCTCTCTGTCTCTAATGCCATATTCATCTGGAAGTCGACTATTTGAGAAATGTCGTCCGTAGTTGCTTTTCTGATGGTTGGTAACATAATATTGAGTTTTATGGTTATTAAAATACAATAAGTAGTTCTAATGTAATCTTGTCTGAATCAAGTTCATCATACAACGAGAAATCACTTACCTCTCTCTCGATAAAATACTTTTCAGCATTAATCCGGAGCAATGAGTTAAATGGTGCCTCTGTTAGAGCAAAAGAGATGCCTGCTGTCAACCTGTTTGCATCTAAACCCTGGTTTTTCAAGTTCTCCCCGATGCCATCCCATCTTAAAGCCGGGATTATTGCCTTTATGACCTTCTCGCCGTTAAGCGGAAATTTGAAAGAGGTCTCCAAATAGGCTGTAAATCTATTAATTTCGTTATAATAGTTATACCTGTTCATTGCTTCAGCTTCTACCTTGAGCTGACTGTTTGCAAAGCGGAGATCTGCTCCGTATATCATGTAATCATTTTCATCAGAAAGGGGGAAACGTGTAAACTTTGCACTTGCTCTCAATCCCATATCTCCTCCTACCATGACTCTTCCATTATAGGACAAATGTCCTGTCCACTTTGGGTTATTAATCGTAGTACCGTTGAAGAGTCCAAGCTGCATCATTACCGGAACATTGGCCATATTACTCTTGTAAGTTGTCAGCAAACCTATATCCCTTGAACCAGTATTGAATTTTCCTACAAATGACCTGTTTGCAAATACCATTTGTGAAGGTGTAATTTGAGAAGCATTAAAAAGAGGGATACTTACCTGCCCGAACGAAAAGTCGAAACCAGAGGGTAAGGCAAGGTTGCCATACAGGTCGAGGACTTCAAATTTGCCGTTACTGCTAAGCTCCATTTGAGCTCTGTATGACAACTGTGAAGTGATCTTTCCGCTTAGACCAAGTCTTGAATTTCTGACTGAAAATCTGCTTGTATATGTCTCTGTTGCCCACTCGTACCTAGTCTTAAGTGTGGCGTCAATCGCAAGTGGAACCTCTTTGTTTTTTGTCTGTGAAAATGTAATTTGAGTAGAAAAAAGTGCAAAAACAGAAATGAGTAGGAGCTTGTAATTCATTTTAGAAAACAGTGAATTTAGTTTGTAAATATATTGGTTTTCCGGAAGTGTCAACACCTTCAACGGTCATGACAAATCTGCCGGGGTAGTCCGGGGTGTGGAACTTAAGCCGGGCACTACCTTTTGGAGAGATTCTAATATCCGGGTCCCATAATATTGTTGTCCTGTAATCAGGTAATAAATCTCCTGCGGTGTCGCCGATTAAACGGCAAGGTTTGCTTGTACCATTAAATGCCAGTAATTTTGCATTCAAAGGAAGCACAAAGTTAGGAAAATCTTTTTTATATGTCTTGAAATCGACTATTCCGGTAAATTCTGCATTTCCAAGATAATAAACTCCCTCATAAATATTTATGCTTTTAACTTTAAGAGGATCATATTTTAGAACTTTATTATGATCAAAAACAGGCACTCCATCAATTATTGTCAAGGTGTTGTCTTTTGAGAAGGCCAAATCCATGAAAGAGCTCTCCCACCTTACCTGGAGATATGATTTTTTATCTATTTTCTTGAATCTCAATTCTGGAATAAATTCAATAACGACCTCCTCCATGTCAGGAAACCTGGTATAGTTGTCCAACAAATAGGTCTTGCAGTTACCCGAAAGAAGAGGAGTGTGTTCAGGTAGATATTTAGAGAATATAGTATCTACTCCATATCTCCTGTTAAGCTGCATTGCCAGGCTTCTCTTTAGCAAATCCTTCTCAAAACTTCTTCTCAATAAGAGTGTAGGGATCTTTTTTACTGAAGGATAGAGGAAATTATCATCCAACTCTATATTGAACCTGGAATTAGTATCCAGTTGAGGTATCTCTGCAATAAGATCTGCATTCCCGTATATGTTTGTAGTGTAGAAAACAAATCTGCCCGCCGAATCAATAATTGAAGTGTAGATTTCCGAATCTCCTCCGACTACAGAAAGGAAAATCTTCTGTCCTGCAAGGCTGTCTATTCTCTTACCGTCAGATATTGAGGAAACTCTTCCCTTAATGATTTCACCTTCAAATTCCGGTGTAACTTGTATTCCAAAATTTGCATCATTTTTCGAGAATCCTGATTCCATATAATTGTATATAGGAAGGTTCTTGTATGTTGATATATCATCTTCATTGACAATTGAGACACTCAATGTCATCGATAAGTCATATTTATTTGAAAGTCCGAATGTCACATCTGCATTCTGCCTGAATTGATTGCCGGACATATCAAGGAGAACAGTTTTGGGTATCTCCATAAGGATCGGTCTTGTTTCAGCAGTTATGGGCAGTTGTCCGGATAGAGAAGATGTATCAGTTTCATCAATTGTACAGCTCTTGTCTCTTTCATTGGTAAGAGTATTGTATACAGTGAGGACTTTGTCAAAGTAATGAACCTCGCTCTCATTGCGCATATTTGCAGTATAGGCAATCATGCGATAGTTGCCTGTTGGAGTTGATGTTGGCAACTCGACTCTTCCGGAGCCTCTTCCTGAAATAATCGCAACCTTTGTTTTTGCCACAATACCGGTGGATGATTGTAACTCAATATATGCTATTGAGCTCATGGCTGAAAGAACAGGACTATCCTTACCGGTGTCAAAGCAGAATAATGAGATCCATACAGACTCGCCTGCTATATAACACTCCTTGTCTGTGCTGACATAAATTCTCTCAACAGTAACAGATTCTCCGAAGTTATTCCCGGCAAAACCTGGGATAATAGTGCACAATGAGATTAAAATACAAAATATTATATTTTTCATAGACTTCTATTCTTTATTTATGACTTAATGGCCAGAGCGATGGCTTGTTCTTGGTTCCGGTAACTCTGCAGTCTACACAGTCTTTCATAGCCCAGAGAGTAGTTCCCTCAAGCTCATTTATCCCTATTACCTCATATCCGGAACCATTTAGGTATGACCACATATCCGGCCGATCTGAATCCACTACGGGACAGCCAACATTAAATTCAAAAATTCCTATATCATATGCATAAGCAAAGACCCTTTTCTTTTTTGTCAAAACGGCACTTATAAAACCCAAAACAATCTCATCAGAATCAGAAATACAAGTTATGTTTCCTTTCATCTCTGTTGGCTGAGGAGAGAATATCCCGCCAAGATCACTTGAATTCTTGCTGAGGTTTTCCCAATAAAGATATCCCTCTCTTGTCAATGATCTTTGTACAACTTCCATTGAATATAGAACAGAGAGACGATCGTCATGTCTGTCGAATGTGACGAGTGGTTTTCTGTAAACCTTATTTTCGTCAAGTTCAGTGGTACTTGCAACACAAATAGCTTCTGATTCTCCTTTTTTGTAACAATAGTACCAATTCACTAATGTGTCAATTATTTCGTTTTTTTTCCTGTTATAGTATACAAATGTGTTATATCTGGAAGTAAACTCCCAATCTTCCGTATAGGTCCACCTGTAATAGTTGGAGGCCTCTTCGGAGCTCTTCGAACTCACCAGAAAAGTAGCTGTCTTGTATACTGAGTCCACCCTCCAGGTAACCTCATCGATATCCGGAGTCTCAAGAACCGGGACAAATTCACTTTCATACTGCCTGCCATTCGGAGTATTGACTTTCAAACGGTATTCAACGGAGGGATTTAGACCGGCTGTAGGTATCTTGTAGGTAAGGACACCATTTTCGACCTTTGGAATGCCATAGTATTTTCCGCCGATTGAACTCTCTACCCACACCGTTGCTGCAAACACATATTGTCTTGGCTGTGTTGAAGATAGAGAAGAAGAACGTGAGAGTGTTATAACCGTCGTATCATTAAGGATTATATCTCCCTCAACAACAAGCAATCCTTCGACTGAGGCTCCTCTTGGTTCAAATGGAGAGATGCAGCTTATGATTGCAAATGACAATAAACTAATAACAGAGAACTTTATATAACTGTTTTTCATTTCTTAGAATTTAATATTGAGGTTGATATAAGGAATCTGTGTTCCGAATATTGACAACTGATATCCTTGAATCTTATTGCCTGAAGTATTATAGTATACTGAATAGGCATTCTGCCTGCCCAGAAGGTTGTACACACCTAATGTGATAGTGCTGTGCAGAAGCAACCTCAGATTATGACTCGGTTCAATATTGAAAGCAAGGTCCACACGGAAGTAGTCAGGAATTCTGTATGCATTTCTGTCAGAATAAAAAAGTCTGTAGCCTCCCGAGTAATAATATTTGCTCACTGGCACTGTAACCGGCCGACCGGTTGAATAGTCTATATTCATTGACATACTATAACGTTGAGTGAACTTATAGTTACCTATGAATTTAACATCATGTGGTTTATCATAAGCAGCAGGATACCAAGCTCCTTTGTTCACAGCTTCCTCTTTCGCACTGTTTTTATCCCTTAGCTCTGTTTTTGAATATGTATATGATATCCATCCGTTTAATTTACCCAAAGGTTTTTTTAACATTAACTCAAGACCATATGCCCTGCCCTGAGTCTCAACTATATCCCTTTCAATGTTCTTATTCATTGTCAGAATTGCACCACTCTTGTAATCAAGATAGTTTTTCATCTCTTTGTAATACCCCTCCAAAGAGATCTCCAGCCTTTTGTTAAAAATGTTTCCGTATAGGCCGAATGCTGATTGCCACCCCCTTTGAGGCTTTACATTAGCATCGCTGAGCTTCCATATATCGGTTGGAGAAATAGCCGTTGAATTGGACAACATGTGAATCCCCTGGAACATACTATTGTATCCTGCCTTGAATGAGAAATTCTCGTTAAACATATATCTTGCCGACACCCTGAATTCAGGACCGTGATATGTCTTCTCTATTTCACCTTTGTTTACCCGAACTGTGTCAAGAATAGTTGTCTCGGCCCTCGGAACACCTGGAGCATACTGAAAATACGTGTCGGGACCCAATGTACCATAGAATGTGTATCGCACACCCAAATCTAGAGACAGTTTATCTGTTATGTTCCAGTTGTCGCTTACATAAAGAGATGATTCTGTGGCCCTTTCAGTATCAACCTTATTATACATAACAAGGGAGGAATCTCCATAAGGTCTCATTCTTCCGGGATTAACAAGATAGTAAATTGAGTTCAGACCATATTGCAACGTGTGCTTCTCTGAAAGAAGCCAGTTGAAATTTGCCCTTACATATACCTGCCTGATACCGAAATCCATCTTGTAGGCATTTGCCGAATTTGCCTTATCAAAGGTACTGTAGTTATATTGGTCGTAACCTGACGATATTGTCAGATTATGGTTCTCATTCAGTATTCCTCTCCACTTGACCGAAGCATTTATGTTCTGATACCTGAAACATGTATCTATGCTGAAGTTGAAACCGTCACGCGAGTAATATCCGTAGAGATAGAGTGTGTTTTTTGAATCTATTTTGTGACTGATTCCCCCACTTATATCGTAAAAAGAGGCGGTTCCGTTTTTATATCCGCTATCTTCCGGAAGTAAACCAAGTATCCAGTCAGAATATGTACTTCTTGCACCAAGTATGAATGTTGTCCTGTCTTTAACGATCGGCCCCTCTAGGTGCAGTTTGCTTGTCAAAAGTCCTATACCTGCAGATCCGGTTATTTTCTTATTATTTCCCTCCCTGTTGTTTATCTCCAAAACTGAGGATATCCTTCCGCCGTATCTTGCCGGAATCGTACTTTTATACAATTCTATATCCTTTACAATATCTGAATTGAATGCAGAAAAGAGTCCGAAGAGATGTGTAGGATTATAGATTGTACCTTCATTAAAGAGAATAAGGTTCTGATCGGTAGCTCCTCCCCTGACATTAAAACCTCCGGACGCCTCACCGACAGACTTGACTCCGGGCAGTGTAAGAACTATTTTCATAACATCCGACTCGCCAAAAACGGCGGGCACATGTTTGATTCTATCAATTCTAACCTTTTCCAGACCCATTTGTGTCCCTCTTAGGTGTTGTACATTCTCAGCCGAAAATGTAATGCCTTTCAGGGAGTATACCTTTTCCCTCAAATTTATATCAAGGTTTCCATCACTGTATAGTTCAAGATTCAACTTGGAATCTTCATATCCGTATCCCGATAACTTAAGAGTATTTGCCCCCCTTGGCAGCAAAATTCTGTAAAAACCATAAGCATCCGTAGTGACACTTGTCTTCAGATCATCGACAGATACTGAGATTCCCACAATAGGCTCTCCGCTCTCTGCATTACGGACATAACCTTTTATAGATGCCTTGCCAGGCTGTTTCATAAGATTCGGATCACCAATCTTATACAGCTTATTCATTGATGAAGCAACAACATCCTGATTACTAAGCGAATTCAGACTACCTGAACCGGGGAAGCCTGCTTTTTCAAAGTAGCCTGCCGGCAATTGAGTCACTAAAGCCTCTCCCTTGAGTATATATATATCATAACCCCTCAATGTCACTGAATAGCCTTGCTGAGAGAGCTCATAAGACAATCTTTCCAGGAAATTCTTACTTTTATAGTCGGAGGTTATCTTAACATCTTCCTGGTTTTTCTCCTTGATAAAGTACAACTTATATCTGGTATCCCTGGAAAGTATGACTCTCAATGAATCGAGGGTAATAGGATTATCTGGTAAAACAATGTGATTTTCTGCGCTTAAAGGCAATATGCTCATGAACAACAGGCAAACGGGTATTAAAATTCTCTTTATCATTGTGTTATTCATGTTTGTTAATAAATGACATAACAGAAACCATTGCTTCATCCATAGTTTCTTCTTTGAAATTCAGCTCATTGACTCTTATATGTTTTCTTATCTCTTTCTCCATTTCGGGATAGAGATCCAGAATATCTCTTTTTCTTTTAATCAGATAGGTACCATCCTGGTTTACAAGATAGTATTTGACCGAAGAGATGAATTTCTTAATAACACCGCGGTTGGATGCCATATATTCCTGATTGACTGTTTCACTGTACACTTTTACAATTTTCTTGTACACTGATACCGAGTTATCATAAAGCAACTGGTAATAACCCGGATCAATCATTCCGGATTTGTCCCTCTCTTTTATGTTTATAAATCTCCTCGTGCCAATTGTGAATGTATCAACATAGCTTTTGTTTAGCTGGACAAACCTGTTGTTTTTTACATCCCATGCAATCAGCTCATCAAGATGAGAGTTGAGATTCAGTTTTACTCCTCTGTATCTCTTGCCGTTATAAAGAACATCTCCATCAAGATAGCTCTTTTCATAGGCGTAATAGGTCCCAGTATGAACAAAACGATACAAAGTGGGAGTATAGCCTTTGAAGAGTGCAGAGTTCTCTCCGGCACTATCCATGAAACTCTTGTAATCATCCTGAGCAGACATCAATCCGGATGCCAGGAGCATCATTAACAGTAGTACCGATTTTTTCATAGTCTTGCTTTGATTATTAATATGTAAATATATTCACATTTTTATAAAAAAGGTGTATTAACTGTCTGGTTTTCAAAAAATTCTGCAAAATGGATTATTTTGCCGACGATTTGCACCATACGACTTTATCTGATTTCAAGTCTGCAGAGTTTGTACCCACCATAACCTGAAACTCACCCCCTTCCCAGATATAATTAAGATTGCTGTCATAAAATTTAAGATCCTCATTTGACAGCACAAATTTTACTCTTTTTGTCTCGCCAGGATTTAATGCGACCTTGCTGAACCCTCTTAGCTCCTTAATAGGTCGTGCTACGGATGCAACAATATCCCTAATATAGAGTTGAACTACCTCCTCGCCCCTGTATTTACCTGTATTTGTTACATCAATACTAACTTCTAGCGAGTCATTGTCAGCCGGTGTATGAGTGTTAAGCAATAATTCTCCGTACTTAAAAGTTGTATAACTCAACCCGTAACCGAAAGGATAGAGAGGTAATGATGATAAATCGAGATAGTTGGATTTATAGATTTTGTTCACTCCACTTATCGCTTTTTCCCCATCAGGTCTTCCTGTGTTCAGGTGGTTGTAGTAGAAAGGTATCTGTCCCTCTGACCTTGGAAATGTTACTGTAAGTTTTCCTGAAGGATTATAATCACCCAGCAGGATATCTGCCATGGCATTACCGGCCTCGGTTCCAAGCCACCAAGTGTATAAAATTGCATGTGCATGTTCTGATATAGTATTGAATATCAACGGACGCCCGGCACTAATCATTACTACAACCGGTTTTCCGGTGGTTATCAGCTCCATTACAAGTCTCTCCTGGACTCCCGGGAGATGCAGATTACTTCTGCACTTGCCCTCGCCGCTCATATCAAACCTTTCACCTACACTCACAATGACAATATCTGCTTTTCTAGCAACACTTACAGCCTCTTCGAATCCACTCTCGTCTTCACCCTCAATATTGCAACCCTTTGCGTAAAGCAAGTGCTCTTTACCGACACGATTTACCATACCGTCCCAAAGAGAGACGATTCTCAGAGAGTCATCCGGCCATGAGATATTCCAGAATCCAAGGTTGTCGAACTTGGATTTTACCAATGGCCCTATCAATGCAATCTTATTCGTTTTAGAATTTATTGGCAGAGCGTTTCCTGTGTTCTTTAGCAATACTACGCTTTTTCTTGCGACGTCTCTGGCAATATCGAGATTCTCCTGATTGTTCCATTGACTCTTCTCTCTTTCAGGATCACAGAATCTGAAAGGATCATCGAAAAGTCCCATTTCAAATTTTTTGGTAAGGATTCTCCTGACAGCATCATTAATAAGATTCTCGTCAACCTTGCCCTCTCTTACAAGTTGTGCAAGGTTTTCAATATAGCTGCGGCTTTGCATATCCATATCACATCCAGCCTTTACAGCAAGCAGTGCAGCTTCCCTTTTGTCAGCGGCATATCCGTGAGGAATCATCTCTCCTATGCTCTCCCAATCACTTACGACAAATCCTCCAAAATTCCATTTACCTTTAAGATAGACTCTTTGTAACTCAGCACTTGCTGTTGCGGGAATACCATTCAATGTATTGAATGAATTCATAAAAGTCGCAACACCGGCATCTACGGCAGCCTTGAATGGAGGGAGGTAAACTTCGAGCAACTCTCTCTCACTCATGTCAACAGTGTTATAATCACGCCCACCCTGAGCAGCTCCATAAGCAGCAAAATGCTTTGCACAGGCCATAACGGCATCTGTATTTCCAAGTCCTGCACCCTGGAATCCCTTCACTCGGGCAGCAGCTACCTTTGATCCATACCATGTGTCTTCACCGGCTCCCTCCATTATCCTTCCCCACCTTGGATCTCTTGCTATATCAACCATTGGGGCAAATGTCCAATGAGTGCCTGAAGCCGAAGCCTCCTTTGCAGCGACACTGGCAGCCTGTTCCATAAGAGTCATATCCCAACTGCAACTTTCAGCAAGGGGTATTGGGAAATTAGTACGATAACCGTGAATTACATCAAGTCCGAACAAAAGAGGAATTTTCAGTCGTGACTGCATAGCCATTTCCTGAACTTTGCGGGTGTTGTAAACAGTCTTGACGTTAAGCACACTTCCAACCATCCCGCTTTTTAGCTGTTCCTCCTTGTTTGCGTTTATTGAAATTGGTCCGGTTGCCTTTTTATCTCCGTTATATTGATTCATTTGACCAATCTTCTCCTCCAGAGTCATGAGATTCATGACAGAATCCACCCTCTCCGCAATCGTTCTGTTCTGTCCGGAGGCAAATAACGGGGTAATCAAAGCTAACAGTAACCAATACTTTTTCATTATTTTAGTCATATTTAATTAATATGACAAAAATAACAAAAAAGCACTGCCCACACCATCAGACTATACAGACTTCTTCTTTTTTTCCAATGGAAGGACATTAACACCGGCCATATCTCCGATAATATTAACCAGATCGGTTCCTGTCGGAACAACGATTTTTGAATTCTCAGACAGTGCCCCTTCGAGAGTCTCTAGTCTCTTTAGTAACTGGGCATTACCAATGAAATACTTGTCAGCAGCCTCATTGACAAGGCGTATTGCCTCAGCCTCGCCCTCTGCATGAAGTATCTTTGATTGTTTATATCCCTCTGCCTCTTTGATCTTTGCACGCTTCACACCATCAGCGACAGTCTCAGCTGCAGTAGCCGAGTCTATAGCAGCAATTTTTTCATTCTCGGCCTTTACAACCTTGTTCATTGTCTCTTGAACATCTTTCGGAGGCTCTATCTCTTTCAGCTCAGTTCGAACTATCTCAATACCCCATTCCTTTGTCTCGTTGTGGAGAGTTTTGTATAGCTCTGAATTGATTTTGCCTCTTTCACTGTTTGCAGACTTCAGGGTAAGGGTTCCTATGATATTCCTGAGTGTGGTCCTTGCCAGGTTTACTATCTGCCATTGAAAATTATTGACATTGTAAATCGAGCCCTTAACACTCTCCTCGTCGGATTTTACGCGGAAATATACCTGAGCATCTACTTTTGCATTAAGATTATCATTAGTAATTATCTCCTGAGGTTCGGCATCAACCATCCTCTCAGTCACATTAACCTTATATAATTTGTCTATCACAGGGATTATCCAATGAAATCCCGGATTGGCGAATTTATAGTATTTACCGAGTCTCTCAATCAGGGCGCGGTGAGTAGGCCGGACAATTCTTATCCCTGCTGCAAACAGGAACAGCACAATAATAGCAATTACAATATAAGTATTCATAATCATATTGATTTTTAATTACTTCGAAGTTAGTAATTAATCCTGAATACTATGCTTATATTATCTGTTTGCTTCCTCTATTTCAGTTACAATATATCTTGAAGGAGAAAACCTGTCAATGAGGAACATTATATATCTTATATCCACCGCAATAGCCCGTGATGTGGCAGAATCATACCTGTAATCTGAAGCCACTCCCTGCCATATTCTGTCGAAATTCACACCTATGAGTTCTCCTTTGCCGTTTAAAACCGGTGATCCGGAGTTGCCTCCTGTTGTATGATTATTAGTCAGAAAATTGACATTTAATTCTCCACTCTTATCGGCATATTTGCCAAAATCCCTATTCTGTAAAAGAGTCTGTAACTTCTTCGGCATATAAAACTCTTCATCTTCCGGATTATTTATAAATTTATCCATTACCCCGTCAAGAGTTGTCCGGCAGCGATAAGAGAGGCCATCAGAGACATCACCACCCTTGACGATTCCATAACTAAATCTTAATGAGCTGTTTGCATCAGGATAAATTGCTTTATCGCTGTTCATCTCAAGGATTCCCTCAATATAGGTTGAAAAGAGTGTCATCTGCCTTTGCTGGAGCTCTCCTCGTTGCCGCATAATCTTGTCAACATTTATCATATAGTACCCGATTGAAATCTGATATAGCGGATCACTCTTAACGGAGGTCTGAATATCTCTATCCTGATTTGTCAGAAATGCCTCAAGCTTGCTTTTGTCGGTAAAGGTGGAGTTTGCAAAGAGTTCCTCAGAGAGTTTCTCTATATCACCCTGATAAAAGTTCACATACCGGTCCATAGCTTCAGGATGGAATCTTTCGGGCATCTTTTCATAATAACGTTTCAGCATATCTCTGAACATCTTTCTGTCTGTCTCATAATCCCAATTGTTAAAAAATTGGGCTGTCAGAGGAAGCAACCTCTTTGCTTCAGATTCTGAAGCTTTAGGATCCGGTTTCTTTCGCCCATAAGTTGCAACAAGCTTCTCGAATTTTCCTATAAAAGGGACAATCTCGGAGCCGTTGATACCGGCTTCGTTGAAGTATAGGTCTGCCATGTTGTATTGAGATACCTCCTTGTAAAGATCTTCCATCTGCTCTAGAACTATACCATACTTTGCCTCACGTTCAGGATTGCCTTGTACCCATTTGGCAAATTGTTGTTCCTCTTTCCTCTTCTGCTCCACTAGATTCATCCGTGTCACGCCCAGAAGCTCCCCTTTCCAACGTAAATATGAGTTTCCTACAGAGGAGAGTCTTGTGCTGTAACGAAATTTAAGGGTCTCGTCAGAATCAATAGCACTCTCCAGAATATGCATCTTCTCTGAACGGATGGCAATTCTCTCTCTGTTTTCACCATTTATTATTTTGTCAATAGCAAAAGAGGGAATGTACTGCCTTGTCGTACCCGGAAAACCTATTGTCATTGCAAATTCGTTTTCATTGGTCCCCTCTAGTGATATTTTCAAATATCTTTTTGGTTTGAAGGGTACGTTCTCCTTTGAATAGCTTACAGGTTGATTGTCTTTTCCTGCATATACTCTCAGAATTGCAAAATCGCCTGTATGACGGGGCCAGTTGTAATTATCTGTGTTGCCTCCGAACTTTCCGATAGAAAATGGAGGTGCCGCTACCATCCTGATATCTTTATAAATACTGTAGACACTCATGATATAGCGATTACTCCCAAAAATTGCCTGCATTTTAACCTCTTTCTTGGTTCCCTTGGTTATAAGTTTGGCATATGCTATTCCATTTTCGTTAATCTTGTTCTGTTTTTCATTCCCGTCAAGACCCTCTGTCCCTGCCAACATAATATCGGTCACATCTTTCATGCTTTCAAGAATTTTTATCTCCAAGTCTCGGCAAAGAGACTCTTCAGAGAGATTTTGCGCCCAATATCCATATTTGAGAAAATCATTCTTTTCATTGGAAAATCTTTCCAGATAAGACAAAACAACATGGTAATTTGTAATTAGAAGTCCGTTGCCGGAGATAAAGCTCCCTGTGCCGAAGCTCCTCAAGTTGGCTCCTTCACCCATAAAACCCACTACCGCCTGAGTTATGGAGGGTTCAGAATCAGAATAGAGAGCTTCGGCCGGAAGTTTAAGTCCGATCTTTTTCATTTCTTTGTATTTCTGATTTTTAATAAGGAAAGGGAGCCACATTCCCTCATCTGCCGTTATTGATGATGGAAGTACTAAAAGTGCTATCAGAATTGCGAATATTTGTTTTTTCATATCTGTATCATTCTATAATTGATAATA
>JAQVBQ010000077.1 GCA_028690215.1 Bacteroidales bacterium
AAGCCGGGGGTGCCTGAAGTTCGTGACCGCAAGGAGCGACCTAGGGCAAAACTGGTAACTGGGGCTAAGTCGTAACAAGGTAGCCGTACCGGAAGGTGTGGCTGGAACACCTCCTTTTTGGAGCTGTACCAACTAAAGTTGGCCTTATTACTCATGCTGTCAAATTCTTATATAGTCCCGTAGCTCAGTTGGTTAGAGCACTACACTGATAATGTAGGGGTCAGCGGTTCAACTCCGCTCGGGACTACTAAAAAGTTCTTTAACATTAGAATACGAACGGATTAATGTTTACACATTAATTAATGTACAAGCATTAATTAATGCTTATACATTAATTAAAGGGAATTAATGCTTCACTTCGTTCCGCATTGAAACCTTTTTGCAAAAGGTGGAATTAATGCTTCGCATTGTTTCCCCTCTCGTTCGGCAAAGCAACACGGGAGCAAAAGAAAATAAATGCTAAAGCATTTATTTAAAATTTCTCAGATTTTTCAGAAATTAAGCAAGCTTATTTCTTTCAAATCCTCGAAATTTTTGACTTCGTCTCTTTTTCTTTTGCTAAATAGTGTTATCTTTGCGCTCTCTAACCCGGGGAATTAGCTCAGTTGGCTAGAGCACCTGCTTTGCAAGCAGGGGGTCAAGGGTTCGACTCCCTTATTCTCCACAAAAAAGCTCGTCTAAATTTTAGGCGAGCTTTTTTATTTTTAGTGGCACTGATTTTTCTATAAATCTAATAATCAAGTGCCTATAAAAATCAGAAAATCAATTACTTGGAAAAATCAGTGCCACTAAATTTAGCAGCTTCGGGCAAAATTGCAATGATTTGCTTGATGCGGTTCTCGTCGGATGGGTGAGTGCTGATGAACTCGGGCTGCTTTGCGCCGGTTGAACTCATTGTTTGCCAGAATTTTGGAGCGACATTGATGTCGTATCCGGCCATGGCCATAATAATCAGACCAAGACGATCTGCCTCATACTCATGTTTTCTTGAGTAGGGGAGAAGGACGCCGAGTTGTGACCCCAGCCCGTAAGCCAATCCGAATATCGCCTGTGTTTTTTGGTTCTCTGTGCCAATGTATGATGAGACAGCCTGGCCTACGGCTCCGACAAGAACCTCCTGGCTCATTCTTTCGTTTCCGTGTTTTGCCAGAGCATGGGCAATTTCGTGCCCCATAACAACGGCCACCAAATCTGGTGTGTTGGTAACTTTAAGGATTCCCTCATAAAAAACGATGTTGCCGTTTGGAAGGCAGAATGCGTTTACAGCCTCATCCTTAAATACCTCAAATTTCCAGTTTAGCCCCTCAAGAGCGCTTTCCCAGCCGTTTTGCTTGCAGTATTTTGAAACGGCACCAGTGAGCCTTACGCCTACATCATTTACCATTTTGTTGTACTTTGCGTTATCTGATGACTTTGCTTTTGTCTTCAGTTCAGTGTAAGCCTGATTGCTGAGTGAGGTTATGTCTCCCTGACTGTAAAGAAGAATCTGTTTCCTGCCGGTAATCATTACCTGTCCGCACGAGCTGAGGATAATAGAAAGCAGGATAATGGATGCAATAAGATTAAATTTTAGTTTCATGGCAATTTGAATCTATATTTTATACAAATATACCTTAAAAAATATAGATTACAGATAGGGCAGAGACAACAGAAATGAAAATCCATAAAAGAACTCCCTGGACCAATGGCTTAACGCCTGTTGATACAATCATTTCACGTGTAAGACTGGCACCTATCAGAAACAGTGTTATCTTCAATCCGATTTTTGAAGCCTCTACTATATATGGCGATACAGTTCTTATTCCAGGAATTGTTGAGTTGAGAATAGTTGCTCCGACGAAAAAGAATATGAACCATGGAACTTTTATCTTCTTACTGTCGCTTTTGAAAAGGAAAACAGTAAAGAGAGAAAGGGGAACTATCCATAGTGCTCTTACAAGTTTGATGGTGGTTGCTGTCTGAAGGGCTTCATTGCCATATTTGCTTGCTGCTCCGACTACAGAGCTTGTGTCGTGTATTGCTATGGCAGCCCAGGTACCGAATTCATGCTGAGAAAGGTCCAGAAACTTCCCGATTACAGGAAAGATTAGAAGTGCCAGGGAGTTTAGGATAAATATGGTGCCAAGAGCCGTCCCGGTTTGTCTGTCATCCGGTTTTATGACTGACGCTATTGCTGCTATGGCACTTCCTCCGCAGATAGCTGTTCCTGATGAGATTAGATAGGAGCTTTTTTTGTCGACCTTGAGAAATTTACCAATCAAAAGACCGGCACAAAGTGTAATGGCTATAGAAAAGAGTGTATATACAAAGCCCTCTTTCCCGGCTACAAGAGCCTGAGATGCATTCATGCCGAATCCAAGGCCCACTACGGAGATCTTAAGGAGTCTGTTGGTGATGATCTTCCCTGTTTGTGGAAACGGGTGTTTAAAGGTCCATGTTAAAACAATTCCCAGTAGCAGGGCTATCGGGGTGTCAATAAAGGGCATGGTACAAAGAAGGATTGCGAAAATGAAAATAAATCTGCGAGCGTTCATTACATTTAGTGTTTGATGCCGCAAGAGTATTTTAATATGAGCGTATTGTCAAATTGATAATATTAATAGTCTATTACTATATGTTATAGTGTTTTTCTACATAATTGAAAAACAGCTTTGTAATTCCGACAGGTTCTCCTCCTTGGGGCATAATAAAATAGAATTGACGGGTAAATTGAAGTCCCGGTGTTTTAATGAGCCGGAAAATCCCTTTTGCCAACTCTCTCTCAATTGCGAATTTTGAAACGACTCCAGCTCCCTGGCCGTTTTCGATGAATGACTTGATACTCTCGGTACTACCAAGATACATGGCAATGTTGAGTTTCTTGAGAGTGATACCCTTGTTTTGAATAATCTTTCCGATAATGTCAAGCGTTCCAGAGCCCCTCTCTCTCAGAACAAGAGGGAGATTACAGAACTCCTCATTGCTGACCACTTCCGGAATATCCTTGTTTGAGCAGGAGGTGAAGACAAGAAGCTCATCGTTGAGAAATGGGGTGTAATGAATGTCGGGATTGGTGGGTTTGCCTTCAACTATTCCGATGTCAATTTCACCTTTAAGAGCCTTTTTCTCTATATATTCAGTATTTCCGGAGATCATTGATATCTTTATCCCGGGATATTTCTTTATAAAACCGGCAAGTGCAGCAGGAATAACATACTGTGCAATAGTTGTACTTGCACCTATGCGAAATACTCCTTCGGCATTGCCTTTAAGCTGACTGATTTCAAATTTGGCCTCGTTATGTAATGCGAGTATTTGGTTTGCATAAGACAAAAGAAGCTCTCCTGCGGGAGTGAGGAATGTTTTATTTCCGACGCGGTCAAAGAGTCTGACCTCTAATTCAGATTCCAGCTCCTTGATATGTCGTGTGATTGCAGGCTGAGTAATGAACATCTCTTCTGAAGCCTTTGTGAAGCTCAGCTTTGTTGCGACAGAGAGGAAGACTTGTAGTCGAAAATCAAGCATTTAAACACTATTCCCTTAGTTTGTTGTGCTTTGCCATAATATATAGAATCGCCTCGTTATTACGTTTGTCCGGGATTACATTATTATCAGTGACAGTTCCTAACTTGATAGCCAGTTCGCCTGAGTATTCCCCCATAATCGGGTCGGTGTAAACCCAATTACACAAGCTTGAAAAATGTGCCGGCCAAAAGTATCCGGTATAGATAAGACATTTGTCTACAGCAACACCGAATGGGACACCTCCTACAGGGACTTGCAGTTTTGATAACTTCCTCTTTCCCTCCTCTGTAAGGCCGAAAGTGCAAGTGCTCTTATTGTAATAGGTGATGTCAGAATAATTGATTAATGGGGTTGGCAACAAAACCACTGAGGAGTCGATAATCTGTTGGCCTGAGTTTGTCGTGAAACTCTTCAGCATATAGATCTCAACAACATAATTAAATTTTGGGCCTCTAAGGCCTCCATCCACATCCATAGAAGGATTTTTCTCGCAACTTGCAAGAATGATTGCTGTAAATGCAAATAGTGCTATTGTTATTAACCTTTTCATGACCTGATTGTTTTTAGAATCGACAAATTTTCTATGTCCTTCAAAGCTAAGAAATTATTCAATACATTGTCCTCTCTTATTATGATTTTCAATCATATAAAAGGCAACAGTACAGTAATTGTTATGGATTTGAATATCAGAGTTCCAGCATACGTTTGATAGGAATCCAAGCTCTGTCGCGGATTTCGGCAGGGACTCTAATCTCCGGCCCTTCGCTCTCCAATGCCTTCAGGACCTTTTCCAGAGTGGCCTTTTTCATATGACCGCAAATGGCTTTTGAGTTGATTGGTATGAACTCTTTGCCCGGAACGGTTTTCTGCATATGGTGGATAATCTCCTTCTCCGTTGCAATGATGAACTGTTTTTTGTCTGACTTTGCAGCATGTTTTACCATGCCGCTTGTAGAGTAAAAATAGGCATTGGGCATATTGAGGATCTCTTCGTCTCCTGAGCAGCTGCTTTCGGGATGTATCAGAATGTCTGCCTCAGGATATAACGCAGCCATATCTTTTATCATATGAGAGTTAAAGCGGTCGTGCACACAACAGTCGCCAAACCACAGCTCCATATTCCTTCCGGTCTTGATGTTGATATATTTGCCAAGATGTCTGTCAGGTACAAAAAGTATCTTTTTGTCTGCAGGGATTGATTCTACAACCTTAAGAGCGTTAGCTGATGTACAGCATATGTCTGTGTATGCCTTTACCTCAGCAGTTGTGTTGACGTAGGCAACAACAACCCCATCAGGGTTAGCGGCTTTCCACTCTGCAAGATCCTCTCCTGTTATACTTTCGGCAAGAGAGCAACCTGCTGCAAGATCAGGAACAATGACCTTTTTGTCTGGAGAGATAATTGAGGCGGTCTCTGCCATGAAGTTTACCCCGCAGAAGAGTATGATTCTGGCATCGGTTTTTCCTGCCTCCTGTGAAAGGCCCAGTGAGTCACCCAGAAAATCACAGATGTCTTGTATTTCGGGATTTGTATAGTAGTGGGCAAGTATAACGGCGTTCTTCTCCTTTTTGAGCTGAAGGATACGCTCTATTATCTCTTTCTTATCCATGAGAAATCTATTTGTTTGGTACAATGTTCATGCTTATATCCAAAGCTGTGACGGAGTGTGTAAGGGCTCCCACGCTTATGTAATCCACACCTGTGGCTGCAACCTCCTTCAATCTCTGAACGTTCATGTTGCCTGAAGCTTCTGTCTCCGCTCTTCTGTCAATAACTTTTACTGCTTCGGCCATGGCTTCATTGGTCATGTTATCAAGCATTATTATATCTGCTCCCGCTGCGAGGGCTTCTCTTGTCTCATTGAGATCGGTGACCTCCACCTCGATCTTGATCCCGGCAGGAATTGATGCCCTTACCTGTTTTACTGCATTTGTTATGCCACCCGCAACCTTAATGTGGTTATCCTTTATTAGGGCCATATCGTAAAGTCCCATACGGTGATTCGTTGCTCCACCTGCCTTTACGGCCATCTTGTCAAGCAATCTCATCCCTGGAGCGGTCTTGCGAGTGTCGAGCAGTCTGGTATTTGTGCCTTCAAGTTCCTTCACAAAGATTGCTGTCGCAGTGGCAATACCGGACATTCTCTGAAGAATGTTCAGTGCAGTGCGTTCTGCTGTGAGCAGTGCACGATAGCTGCCCTCGATCCGTGCAATCTTGTCTCCCTTTGAAACTCTCTCCCCCTCTTTTACTAGTGGAGTCCAAACTGTGGTGCCGTCAATGTATTTAAATACTCTTAATGCTATGTCAAGGCCGGATACAATACCCGGAGCCTTTGCTGTCATCTCTGCTGTTGCTCTGGATTCTTCAGGAATCAGGGCATTTGTGGTGATGTCCCCCGTGTTAATATCCTCTTCGATTGCGAGGGATATTATCTTCTCTATCAGATATTCTCTCTCCATAATTTCCGGTTTATTTGTCATCCACAGGAATGGCCGTTATCGGCTTTTCTTTCTGCTGGATGATATGTTTGATAAAACTATTCTCCTCATGAGGATAATCCTCCCTGTAATGCCCTCCGCGACTCTCTTTTCGGTATATTGCAGGTTTGATTATCAACTCTGCAACGGTAATAAGGTTGTAGCAAAGAAGGGTGTAATACTCATCTTTTTCATTGCCGAGTGCCTCTTTTTCCTTTTCAATAATCTCCAGCCCCTCAGAAAGCAACTTCTCATTTCTTATTATTCCGGCATTGTCATTCATCAGATTTGACACCTTAACCTTTAAAGCCTGGAACATCTCCGCTTTTGACGGATCCTTGCGGAACTTAGGCTTCAAGTCAGTGATGATGTCATTGTTGCTCTTGCCGGTTGAAATCTCCCTTGTGTCCTCTACTGCCCTGTATCCGAAAACCAGACACTCGAGTAGTGAGTTGGAAGCAAGTCTGTTGGCACCCATGATACCTGTTGACGCCAGCTCCCCGCATACATAGAGATTCTCTATGTTTGTCCTTCCGTTGACATCGCTCCTAACTCCACCGACCATATAGTGCGCTGCCGGTGCAACAGGGATTTTGTCAGTCATGTCGATGCCAAGCTGACGGCATTTCTCGAAAATATTCGGGAAACGGCTCTTGATCCTTTCAGGGTCTATGTGCTTAAGCGAAAGGTGTACGTAAGGCTCATCCTGCTGAAGTATCTGCCTGAAAATGGACCTTGCCACAACGTCTCTCGGTGCCAGTTCTGCAAGTTCGTGAATGGCAGGCATGAATCTCTCGCCCTTGAGGTTGAGCAGTTGTGCCCCCTCTCCGCGAACAGCCTCGCTTATGAGAAATGATTTGTCTTTATCGGTGTACAACGCTGTCGGATGGAACTGAACAAACTCCATGTCTGCGATTTTGCACTCTGCCTCATAAGCAAGAGCTATACCGTCTCCGGTTGTTGTGTGTGGATTTGTTGTCCTTTTAAAAATTGCTGAAGCACCACCTGAAGCCAGAAATGTATAATTTCCTATAAAAATCTCCTCGCTCTCTGTCTCTGAATTCCAGCTTCTTACTCCATAGCACTTGCCCCCCTCCTGAATGATTGAAAGAACAGTGTGATTCTCGAACAGAATTATGTTCTTGTCGGCAAGAACCTTCTCTATCATGAAGTTGGTTATCTTCATGCCTGTGACATCGCCTCCTGCATGAAGTATTCTTCTCATATGGTGTCCACCCTCAAGTCCCAGGGCAAAACTGTCCCCAAGCATGTCGAACTTCATTCCGTCCTTGACAAGGTCCACAATCCTGTGTGGTCCCTCATTGACCAGAATGTCAACGGCGTTATAATCGCATAAACCTCTTCCGGCTGTTATAGTATCATCAAAGTGAAACGCAGGACGGTCCTCTTCGTCTGTGACTGCTGCAATTCCTCCCTGTGCATAATATGAATTACTCTCCCTGACTGTGGATTTTGTAATCAAGGCAACCTTTCCGTATAGAGATGCTCTGTACGATGCGTATAAACCCGCAAGCCCGCTCCCTACAATAATATAGTCGTATCGGTGCATTTTTGATCTTTATGAGCCGCGAAATTACTCTTTTTTCTGTAATTGTAG
>JAQVBQ010000078.1 GCA_028690215.1 Bacteroidales bacterium
GTCTGGATTATATTCAGACTGCAAAGATGGAGAATCAATTCAAATCGACACGCGCTGTTTTTGCTTATAACTAATTGTATAACTACGTATTACAAAGAACTAATTTATTTTTCTTTGGACACTAGTGATTTTCTATAATAATTACTCAATATTTACTTTTCCCATATCATACTCACCTGTACTGTATCGCCTCGGCAAGGTGCATGGCGGTGATGTTCTCTGATTTGTCGAGGTCGGCGATGGTGCGGGCGACCTTCAGGATTTTGTGGTAGCCGCGGGCGGAGAGGTTGAGTTTGTTTATTGCGGTTGAAAGCAGACGCTGCTCTGTGGGGCCGAGCCGACAATATTTCCTGATTTCGGCGGTGCTCATCTGCGAGTTGGTGTTGATGCGCCCTTTAAAGCGCTTCTGCTGCAGCAACCTTACGGCAGTCACCCGCTCCTTGATGTCCGACGTTGGCTCGGCCCTCTCATCGTTCAGAAGCCTCTCTCCGGGTATGGGATTGATCTCTATCCGCATATCTATTCTGTCCATCATCGGCCCCGATATCCTCGCCAGATAACGGTTCACGGCATAAGGGGTGCAGGTGCACCTGTCCCCGGGCTGTCCAAAGAAGCCGCAAGGACATGGATTCATTGAGGCAATAAACATGAAATTGCAGGGATAGACATATTTGTATTTTAATCTTGAGATGGATATCTCTCTCTCCTCCATGGGCTGCCTTAGGACTTCCAGGACCGATCGCGGAAATTCAGGGAGCTCGTCAAGATAGAGAACACCGTTGTGGGCGAGGGAGACCTCTCCCGGTATAGCTGAAGCACCACCTCCGGTCATTGCATAGATTGAGGTTGAGTGGTGCGGGGAGCGGAAGGGACGCTCTCTTATAAGCCCCTTGAAAGAGTTTCCACTCCCCGCCACTGAGTAGATTATACTGGTCTCCAATGACTCGTCCCGGTTCATTGGAGGAAGTATGCCGGCAAGAGCCTTGGCCATGAGACTTTTCCCGGAACCCGGGGCTCCGCACAGAAGAAGATTGTGTCCTCCTCCGGCAGCAATCTCAAGCCCCCTTTTCGCCGCCTCCTGCCCTTTAATGTCTGCAAAATCGGGGATGTTTTTCAATTCGCGGCGGCTGTCGTTCAAATATTCGTCCCTATATGTCACCGGGTCGAGAAATGATTCACCGCACAAAAGTGTAACAACCTCCAGGATAGAGGTTGCCCCATAGACCTCTATCCCCTCGACAGCCGCCGCCTCATAGGCTGAGTCTTCAGGAAAAATACAGTATTTGAAACCCTCTCTCCTCGCAGCAAGCGCTATCGGTAAAGCACCGGGAACGGGCCTCAGTTTGCCGTCCAATGCAAGTTCCCCTACAATCATAAATTGAGAGAGTGCTCTGAAATGGTACTGTTCAGATGCAGCAAGTATTCCGATTGCAAGAGCCAGATCAAAACCTGTCCCCTCTTTCCTGATGTCTCCCGGAGCAAGATTGATAATAATCTTTTTCCCCGGCAAGTGACATCCGATAGTGCCCAATGCAGCCTCAATTCTCTGTTGACTCTCCCTGACTGAATTGTCGGGTAAGCCGACAAGAAAAAAACTGATCCCTTGTGAAACCTCAACCTCCACCTCTACCGTAACAGCCTCAATTCCCCGGCAGAAACTGCAAAATGTCTTGCAAAGCATTTTTTCTTTAAATTTATAACAAAGATTTTTTATCTTAAATAGCCTGATGTGCAGATTATTATATTTGGCGCAAAATATATCTGATACTGTCTTTTCAATATTTTGTTAATTTTGTGAAATATGGAAAAAAGTGCGCTTAACCTAAACTTCTGCGCCGACATAAATTGTATAGAATCTTTCATTCCCAAGGATTGCAGGGTTATAACAATTATCGACGCCAACATTGCGGAGAGGTATGGAAAATACTTCCCCCAACCTCAGATTTCCGTGGTAGCTTCAGAGGAGAACAAAAGCCTGCAGAATGTTGAAAGGCTGGCGACACAACTTCTGGAGATGGGTGCCGACAGGAGCGCTTTTCTGCTTGCTGTTGGCGGTGGAATTATATCAGACCTGACGGGATTCATAGGATCTGTCTATATGAGAGGTATTAAGTTTGCCTATGTCCCGACAACATTACTGGCCCAGGCTGATGCAGCCATTGGTGGCAAGACTGCAGTAAATCTCGGTGGGTACAAGAATATTCTCGGTGTGGTTAACCAGCCCACCTACACGCTTTTCTGTCCCGATTTTTTAGACACTTTGCCTGCTAAAGAGATGCTAGCCGGCACTTCGGAACTTCTCAAGACATTCCTGCTTGGTGACAGGGAGAACTACTTCAACTGTCTCGGGGAGATCCGTGCTCGCGGACTAAATTCACAGACTCTGTGGCCATACATAAAAAAATGCAGCTCAATAAAGGCCTCAATTGTTGAACAAGATCCGTATGACAATGGTATCCGTAAGACTCTGAACCTTGGACACACATTCGCCCACGCGCTCGAAAAATCGACCGGGATCCATCATGGGGAGGCTGTTTCAATAGGCATCGTTCTGGCAGCAAAATTATCAGTTAAGATGGGACTTTTGAACCACGACGAGGCAATAACAATTGAATCGGATTTCAGAGATTTAGGTTTGGCTGTTAAATCTCCTGTCATAATCTCCGCTTTAACGGAAATTATGTGTAAGGATAAAAAGAGATCCGGAGATTCTATTGATTTCATTTTACTTGAAAGAATAGGTAAAGCAATGATATTTTCAATAAAAGTTAAAGATCTGGAGGGTCTTATGAATGATTTGTCTTAGTATAAGGGAAAAGGGGCTCAATAAAGTGCAAGAGGCTCTCGCTAAGGCCCATTTTGCAGAGATACGCCTTGACCACACTGATCTGACTCGAGAAGAGACGGTAAATGTATTTCGTTCGAAAAAGGAGATGATAGCTACATGCCGTTTGAGCCAACAAGATGTTGATGTTTGCAGGAAAAGACTTTCCTGGGCAATTATGGCAAGCCGCACGAAAAAATCTGTTGGTAAAAGATATCTCGACATAGAGTACGACGCCCCCGCAGAGTATCGGGATGATATAATATCCACAGCACGCAAGAGAGGCTTTAAAATAATCCTCTCCTACCACAATCACAAGAATACAGACAGTTACGAAAGACTATGTGAGATTTATGAGAGTTGCAGGGATTTGGGAGCAGACATAATCAAGCTGATAACAACCGCTCAGACCATCCATGAGTGTACAAGAGTCCTAAGGCTTTACAAAGATTACCAAGGTGTTCCTCTTGTTGCTTTCTGCATGGGTGAGGCTGCAAGTTTTACAAGGATTCTCTCGCTTCACCTTGGCGCCCCTTTCGGCTATGTGTCACTGAATAGCGAATCTGAAAGTGCTGCCGGGCAGTATACAATTGCGGAAGCTGAGAGCTTTATGAGCAAAAAGAGTTACCCTTACAAAGTAAGCAGTAAATCTCTTTTAGAAACAGTAGTTGCACCTGCTTCAAAAAGCCATACACAGAGAGCGATACTTGCAGCAGCATGGGCAAAAGGAAAAACCGTGCTTTATGGATATACCCCTTGCGCTGACAGCGAAGCGGCACTTGGTGTGATAAAGGATTTAGGCGTAAAAGTCAAGGTAGAAAAATGCAAGTTCTTAAGGCAAAAGGTAGAGGTAACCAGCCCCGGAATAGAAGAGATCAATCGGCAACTTTCAAAAGCAGATCTTTTCTCCCGTTCTGCCAAATGTCTTGAACTCTCAGTCGGAGAGTCAGGATTACTGGGCAGGTTGTTAATCCCGTCAGCCGGACATTTTCTGAGTAAGGATGGCAAGGGTGTACAATCTGTAAAAATCTCAGGTAAAGGGAGTATCAACAATCGAGTTATCTTCTATCCTGCTACCGATCCATTCCCTGAAATTGGGCTTAGCATCGAGTCTGACAATGACAAACTTCCTGCGATTATCAGGGGCTCAATGAAGGAGGGCAACCTGCAACTTCTTGGCAGTGGCGGATCACAACTTCTTTCAGGCCTTCTCATGTCACTACCTATGTGCGAGAAAAACAGTATGATAGAGGTAAAAGAGCCGACCAGTACACCATATGTAGACCTCACAATACAAACACTCAAGGATTTTGGGGTAACTGTAACCAATCAAGATTTCCACGAGTTTAAAATTCCCGGGAAACAAAGATACAAGGCTAGACCATTTTACCCGATTGAGGGTGACTGGAGCGGAGCTTCGATGCTCTTTGTTGCCGGAGCCATAACTAAGGGGATTACAATCACCAACCTTCCGGTAAACTCCAAGCAGGCTGACGAAAAGATTATTCCGATACTCAGGAGTTGCGGTGTGGAGATAAATATAGTGGAGTACCCAAAGTACTTTGTGATGTGCGGAGATATACCATGTGCATTTAAGGAAGACAACACAAAAGAGGTTATTCTCGGTTCAAAGATAGAGTTGATGAAGCCAAAGAACCCTCTTTTGCCATTTGAATTTGATGCCACTAATGCCCCGGATCTGTTTCCTTCGCTGGTGGTTCTCGCACTAAACTGTTCCGGAGAAAGCAGGATTAAAGGTATCAAGAGGCTATCCAACAAAGAGAGCAACAGGGCAGAAAGTCTATATACAGAGTTTACAAAATTGGGTGCAGACATAGAATTAGACGGTGATTGGATGATTGTCCGCGGCACAGAGCTTCACGGAGGACTTTGCTCTTCTCACAACGACCACAGGATTGCCATGGCAATCATAACAGCCGGCCTTAAGATAAAAGAGAATGTATATGTGGATGATCTAAACTGTATATCAAAGTCATTCCCGGATTTTCTTAAAAATTTCAAATAATTTTAGAAATGAATAATTTCGGCAGGAACTTCAGAATCTCCATCTTTGGAGAGTCACATGGTCCAAAGATAGGATTGGTTGTCGATGGCACCCCTTCAGGAATTCCACTGTCCGGGGAGGATTTTGCATCTGATCTTTCAAGAAGAAGAAGCGGGAAACCAGGTACAACTCCAAGAGTAGAGGGAGATCTTCCTGAAATCGTGAGTGGTGTTTACAACGGATATACCACCGGGGCACCTATATGCATATTATTCAGTAATGACAACACAAGATCTGCCGACTATTCCGAACTGGCAGACAAGCCAAGACCGGGACATGCAGATTTTGTCTCTATGCTCAAAAGAGGTGGGTATGTTGATCCACGGGGCGGAGGACACCATTCCGGTAGAATTACCCTTACCTTGGTTACTGCCGGTGTCATAGCAAAAAAGATGCTGGGTAACATTTCGATTGAGGCTAAGCTTATACGTGTAGGCGGGAAGGAGAGTTGGAATGATCTGCTTGAAAAAACCCGTGCAGAGGGAGATTCTCTCGGTGGAATTGTAGAATGTACTGCCCGAAATATGCCGGTCGGTCTTGGAGAGCCGTTTTTCGACTCTTTGGAGTCACTTCTCTCTCACGCCATCTTCTCTATCCCGGGAATCCGGGGAATTGAATTTGGAGACGGATTTGCCGCCTCAGCAATGAAGGGATCTGAGCACAATGACCCGATTATCGACAGCAAGGGAAAGACCTCCAAAAATGGAGCCGGTGGTATCAACGGTGGCATATCTAACGGAAACGACCTCTTATTCAGAGTTGCCGTAAAACCTACATCAAGTATCTCTAAGAGCCAGAAGACATTTAATTTCGCTACATGCAAGGTGGAGGATTTAGAAATAGCAGGAAGACACGATACCTGTTTCGCCCTAAGGGTGCCTGTTGTTGTTGAAGCAGCCACTGCAATAGTTCTGGCTGACCTTATTCTTTAACCTCTAATGTCTTGAGATAACAGCGTCTTGTCATATAAGGCTTTGCAGGATAATAGTCAAATATATTCTGCACAGCCGTATTGTTCTCAAGTTGTGGATTGGCAATTACTCTCTTTGTCCCAAGTTTTATGAAATTGGTGTTCAGGTGGTCAAAAATAACTGCATTGAGACCCTTGTTGTGATATGAAGGGATAATTCCAATCATAAGCATATCAATCAGTTCGTATCTTTTGAGAGCTTTTAGCAGATAGAGAAATCCGAAAGGGAGCATCTTACCGCGCGACTTTTTAAGGGCATGAGAAAGACTCGGCATTGTAACAGCAAAGCCCACAACCTTGTCTTCTCCGTCGAGAAGGATGCATACAAGATCAAAATTTATCAGTGGTATATACTGCTTGACATAGGAGTCAATCTGTGCATCTGTAAGAGGCGAAAAACCGTACAAAGGCATAAAAGCTTCATTAAGAGCCTCAAACAAACCTCTTCCATATCTCTTTAACTCTCTTTTTGAAGAGGGTCTGAGAATTCTCACATTATATCTGTCCCTGACTATTTCCGAATATCGTCTAAGCTTTTCAGGGACCTCATCCGGAACATCAAACTCTCTTTGCTCCCAGTCTATATCTTTGCAATAGCCTAGCTTTTCAAGGTGTTCTCCATAATAGGGATAATTATAAAGTGTCGTGAGAGATCCCATTCTGTCAAACCCCTCAACAAGCAGCCCCTCTCTGTCCATGTCAGTAAAGCCGAAAGGTCCGTTTACAGCCTTGAGTCCTCTCTCAGCAGCAATCTGTTCAACCTTTCCCATCAATGCTGCCGATACTTCCGAATCATCAATGAAATCAAGCCACCCGAAACGCATGTTTTCCTGATTCCAGCTTTTGTTTGCATTGTGATTTATTATCGCTGCCACTCTACCGGCAATCTTTCCATCCTTATAAGCTAGAAAACAGAAAGCCTCACAGAACTCGAATGCCGGATTCCTCTTTTTTGACAGAGTATTATATTCGTCTATATATAAGGGGTTTACCCAGTTTTTACAACCTTTGTAAAGTGTTTCTGGAAAAGAGATGAATTTTCTCATCTCTCTCCGGGAGTTCACCTCCCTTATCGTCACAGCCATGCGCAGATCTACCCGTGTCTACTTGACAACAGATCCCGCAACGGCATTTGCAACAAGAGCCCTCAATCTTACTACGCTCCCCTTGTCTTCAGGATGTACACGATTAGTTAGAAGTATAACGGCAATTTTCTCAACCGGATCCATAATTATTGATGTACCTGTGTAACCCGTGTGTCCGAATGTCTTGCCCTGGTGGAAAAGATTTCCGTTGTTGGATGCGTATGGAGAGTAGTTGTCCCAACCGAGTGAACGTCCTAATGCCTCAAATCCGACAGGAACTGTCCTCATTGTCTCTACGGTAAGTTTGCCCAGAATCCTGCGTCCATTGTACACTCCGCCATTCATAAGAGCTGCTGCTATAACAGCCATATCATCGGCATTGGAGAAGAGACCGGCATTGCCTGAATTTCCCATATTGAAAATCCTTGCGAGAGGGTCATGAACTTTTCCCAGAAGGACTGAACCGTCTTTCTGCTTTTCAGTCGGGGCAATCATAGGGTAGAAGGACTCGTCCGGATTGTAGAATGTATATCTCAGCCCTAAAACATCAAAGACATTCTTTTGGGCATAGTCACACAGCTTCATGCCGGTAATATTCTGGAGTACATTCTGGAGCGTGATGAAATTCAGGCAACTATACTGGAACTGAGTTGT
>JAQVBQ010000079.1 GCA_028690215.1 Bacteroidales bacterium
GTGGTGTGGTGGGTGCATCGAATCTGAATATCGTGTTGCAAGAGGCTATCAATCCAAGCAAGGTTGGTTTGAATCGTGGCGGTTATTCCTTCCGTCAAGGTGATCGTGTGATGCAGATTCGCAACAACTATGACAAGAATGTTTTCAATGGTGATTTGGGCTATATTCATGATGTGAACATGGAAGACCGCACGTTGATAGTGGACTTTGACGGCACACTGGTGGAGTATGAAGTCAGTGATCTGGACGAGCTCAGTCTGGCGTATGCGAATAGCATACACAAGAGTCAGGGCAGCGAATATCCTATTGTGGTGATGCCTATTTTAATGAATCATTATGTGATGCTTCAGCGCAACCTTATTTATACGGGCATTACTCGTGCCAAGAAAATTTGTGTACTGATAGGTTCTACCAAGGCTTTGGCTTATGCCATTCACAACATGACTGTTCTGAAACGCAACACCAAACTCAAGGAACGACTCAATCCTTTATTGGCTGTAACAAAAGAGGATAAGGTGATTCCTTTGGATAAAGCTGACTATGAGATAGGAAAAGAGTCCTCTCTTGGCATGGTAGCCGAAGAGAAGACTCCGTATGGGGATAAATAATAAGCATTATCCTTATTCACCAGAGATAGTGGCGACGATTTTTCTAGCCCCACCATAATCTCTAAACTCACAGAGGTAAATGCCTTGCCAAGTTCCAAGATTCAATTTACCATTTGTAATGGGAATGGTTAGACTTGGCCCTATAATGCAACATTTGGCATGAGCCGGCATATCATCCAAACCTTCGAGCGTATGCTCATAATAGGGTTCTCCCTCTTTAACCAAGCGATTGAAGATGTTCTCCATATCAAAGCGAACATCTGGATCCGCATTTTCATTGATAGAAAGAGCGCAGCTTGTATGTTTAATAAACAGGTTGAGCAATCCTACCTTGGGGAGTGCTGGAAGCTTACCCAAAATCTCATTCGTTACGAGGTGAAAACCCCGTTGATGTTCTTTTAAGCTAAATTCTACTTGTTGCCACATATCTTATTCAACGAAATAGAGCCAATCTTCCTTACGTGCTTGGGTTTTAGGATATTCTCCCTCCACATAGCCCAAGGCTACATGGCCAATGCCCTCATATTCACCCTCGATGCCGAGCGAGTGCAGCCATTCTTTCCATTCAGGAGTTTCAAACTCTTCCTTTGCACGATGAATCCAACAGCTGCCCAATCCTTCGGCATGAGCAGCCAGCATGAGATTTCCCATCACCATACTTCCGTCATAGATGTAAGTTGGCATCTCTTTATTGGCCAGCACAATCAGGATGGCAGGTGCTCCATAGAAAGGATCAAAGCCTTCGTTCCATCCACCAATCTTACAATTGGCAGCTGAAAGTCGGTCTCGTATTTCTTTGTTGGTGACTGCAATAATGATTGGTGACTGACGATTCATTCCTGTAGCCGTGTATGTACCAGCTTCGATAATTTTTTCAATCACTTCTTTGGAAGGCATTTCTGCCTTATACTTGCGCACGCTTCTGCGGCTCTTTATTTGGTCTAATACGTCATTCATTTTAATCAATTTTTCTTTGCTGGTTTACTATTTCTTCAATACAATTCCGTCCTGAAAAGCATTGCCTACCTTCTCACCAACTACCAGATAGTCGTTGTTGCAAGGGTCAAAGATGATGGGACAAAGTTTGGCTGGGTCAATCTTTCCTTTTTCATTCAAGATGCTTTCATCGGCACTCACATTGATGATTTTTCCTACCAAGTGGCACATCTCTTCATCGTAAGAAACCAGTTCACACTCGATAGTCATTGGTAACTCTTCAATGATTGGTGCATTGACAAACTCTGATTTTGTAGCATGGAAGCCAGCTTTCTCGAACTTATTGGGCTCTTTGTTGCCTGACACAATGCCCACATAATCACAAGCTATGAGCTGTGCTTCGGTAGCCATACTCACAGTAAAGGCTTTTGTATCCAAGATGTTTGCTGTGGTTTTATGGTCGGCAGCCAAACACATATTGATTTGGTCATCGTAGTCGATACCTCCCCATGCAACATTCATGGCATTGGGCATTCCATTCTCATCGTAGGCTGCTACGATAAAGACAGGTTGTGGATAGCTCCACGGTTTTGATCCGAAATTCTTTCTTATGATTCTATATTATCTTAATTTTGTTACCATACGATAGATGCGATGCCGACAACCATTATCCAGAAAAGAATAGTCAGACAGCATCCACTATTATTAGCATTTCCTCTTTTACTACCAGAGGCAACTTTGGCCAAATCGAAGATGCTGAAGGTGGTTCGCCTATAGATTTGGTTATACATAGCCTTCTTTGGATGCAATAGTCCCATTCCCTTTCTTCCATATCCTGGGATGATGGCTTTCTTGACGGCTCTATTCAGTCGTCCTGTAGTCCTGGCACTGATACTTTTCCTCAGTGATGGAGTTCTCATTCCGAATTTCATATCGCACTTGTTTTTTTATTATCATACCTACTCTTATAGGCTTGCTTTGCCAAATATGTATAATCCTTTACGAACGATGTTTTAGCATTTGTATATCCATCTCGATCATGCTCATAGCGTTTCCAAAGTGAAAGTTTTAGCTTTTCATATTCCTTGGCTACAGATGGATTGTCAATCAAATAATCACGGAAATACAGTTCGTCATTATCTCCAACGATACGAACATGTAAATGATAAACTTTATCTGAAAACCCATTCTTTGAATAGCCTTTATTCAAGTCCATTCTCATTTCAGATTTGGCCATACAGAGATAGTCTCTGTTAAGTAACTCTCTATAAATAGCATTGAAGCTTTGATTATCTTTGACTTCTATCAAAATAGCGATGATCGGTTTTGCCCAAATAGAACATATAGCGGTGCTGCCAATATGAGATATTCTTACAATATTCATGTCAGCAAGTATATGATGCAACAGCTTCTGCTCTTCATCATAATAGGAAGCCCAACGTTCATCGGGTTTCGTCAAAACGATGGGAAACAGTTGCCATAGTTCTTCAAGGCTCATTTCTGATAATTCTTTCTGCATTCTTTTCCGTTATATTATTAGCGATTAGCACACAAACCAGCCACATACTCAATGAATTCATCTTCCGATGGATGCTCATCATATAGATAAAGCAATGCATCATCCTGGGCTGCTTTCGACTGGCTGAGTATTCGCATGGCTGTTACAATCATGCCATTACTATAGCCAAGGTCTTGCATCTGAGTAAGTAGTGCTGATTCTTTTGAGGTCATATCAAGTTATTTGTTTTGAGATAAATGAATACAATTATTGCCAGTTGTAGTATCAATATGGCGGGCACACCATACTTGAATTTCTTATGCAAGGTTTTGTGATGGAAGAGTTTGATACCCGTCCATGCACCTATGCTTCCACCTACAGCTGCCATGATGAGCAGTGTGGCTTCTGGTATGCGCCATTTGCTATGCTTGGCTTTCCACTTGTCAATGCCGTACATCAGCAAAGTAATGACGTTGATGACTATCGCATAGCCAATGATTATTGTATCTATTGTACTCATTCCTATTATTCTTCTATCGTTTCAATGTAAAAGCTTACCGGTCGGAATCCGTCGTTACAGGAAATCATCGCCGACTTAGGATTTTTCATCCATCCGTCATAGAAGTTCTCACCTCCATGTGCCAAGGTCATGACAAAGGGTTGTATGGATTGCCAGGCACTCTCACAAAGTCCTTCAGGCTTCTGAGCATCGATGGAGATATACGACTTGCCTTCCTGCATATCACAGGCGTGCTCAATAGGATTTTCATACTGAGCCGAGAGGTCGGTATAGTGCACCTTGCGGATGACTGTAATCTTAATCTTTTTCATTGTCGTCTCGGTTAGAATTGGAATGTTTCTTCAATGGACCTTTTGTATGGCCTCTATTCAAATCTACACCTGCCTCATTCAAAATGCGGAAAAGTGAGCTTCTACTCTTGAACCCGCTTCGTTGCCAGATGTCGTCGATGGTGTGGCCACTCTTGTACATATTAACCACCATCTTGTTACGTTCCAGTTTGAGTAAAGCTGATGAAGAACGAACCTTGATCCGTTTTTTCAGCTTGCTCGCACTGCTGTTTGCTCTACGCATAGCCAAGGCTTCCTGGGGTAAGGTTGCCACCATATTCAGGATGTCCGAGGATCGGGTGTCTTTGAATAGTTCTCCTGCTGAGTCTATTCGGTCATGGATGGATATCACCCTTACCATGTTCTTGCGGCAGAATTCCAGAAGAATGGCTAATTCTCTGGCACCTCTCACGGCATTGCTGAATTTGCCAACGACCAATTCATCACTGGTGGTCAATGCTTCGATGAGACGCTGCCATTCAGGACGAAGTTTCTCATGGATGTTCTGTTCTTCAATGATCTGTTCACAGCCATTATCAGTCATCCACTGTTTGTCTTCTTCCAAATACTTATAATGTGGAGTATTCCACAGGTATCCTATTCGTGCCATACGCAGAGTATTATTTATTGCCTGCAAATTTACTGCATATTTCTCGTCCAAATTCATACTTGGCACTAAAGATGCTTAAATCAGCGAATTTTACTCCTTTTTTATCGTTCTGCCGACAGATAAATCAGCTTCGGATGGCATTTCTGAACAGATTTCATACTGTTATATGTGTCTTATTGGGGCTTAAATGGCAGATTTTTCATATTGGGCTTAAAATGGTTTGGATAACATCTGCAAATATCCTTTTATCATACTCGATAATTATCAGCAAGTTACGACTCAAAAAAGCGTTTTCATACTTTTGAGTATGAAGGTTAAATAACTCTATAACAATATGTTAGTATTAATTTTGATAGCAATTTGTACGTATCTTTGCACCGTTGTTCTTTGAGACACAAACAGACTTCGGTGGCAGATTTTGACCTATGAAGCGATGTCGTTCATCAGAAGATTGCTCACAAGTTTTATTTTGTCAAATATATGGAATGACAGAGTAGTAATAATCATACTAATACATAAATATATATGTTGATAGAAGATGGAATTGAATTGTTCAAGATTTCTGCGCCCTTGATGGTGCCGGAAGTGTTTGCCATGAGTAATCTGCATGATGTAGAGATTCATGAGGATGAAGGTATCCTGATGTATGAGCTGCCTCGTCCTATTGAGTTTGAGGATATGCTCAACTATCTGGAAGACCAGATGGAATTCATTCTGTTGTACTATCACCAGGCGTTGGAGGATATGAAGTTCGGATTGAGCTGTTGTGCTTATTCCAATCCGAAGTATGGCCACATGTTCAAGATCAATGCTGCCACTAATGTCAACGGGCTTTGTGAGCAGGTGTATGTGACCATCTATGATTCTCTGGATGATATGTATGGTGAGATTTTGAAGGAACTACATAATAAACGGACGATTGGCAAGTATCTCTATGAGAAGTCTGAAGCCAGTGTCATGGGTGATTTCTTTTGATATGAACAGAGGTCTGTGGAAGAAGATGGCTGTCATGATTGACCGTTACCGAACATGGATAACCGTTCAGGACATTTATCGGGATGATTGGTTTCTGTTTGTATCAGGCGGTTTGCTCAAGCGTTACGCCAATCCGGTATTCAATCTGATTGTGAAGTGGCCGAGAGGAAACAAGGTTCGTGGACAGGTAATTGGCATTTCTGAATATGAAATGGACAGAGCTATCAGAAAGCTGAGCAATGCTGATACAGAGTTTGCCCGACGGATTCGTTGCATGGAGCCAACACCCGAAGATGTGGAAGCGATAGTTTTTGAAGCATCATGGGGGTACGTAAAACTGGAGTTGGAAGTATATGATAAAAATTTAAGAACCAATAAACAACCATTAAAAGATGATTTGGAATAGCTTACTATTGATTTTCCCTATCCTTATTCTCGTGGCAGCATTGCGTTGTTACAAAAAGGATGGCAGGTGGATGAATGCCTTTTATAGGCGTATGAGTTTTCATGATGTTGCCAGGAGGTTATATGTGCAGTTGGTCATGCTTCTGTTAATCGTGTTTCAGTTCATACAGGTTCAGACGCACATATCAGCCATCGACACTTTCATGCCGTTAGTCATCACGGCTCTGCTGATTCGCTTTTCCATAGCTGAATTGGTGTTTTATGTTCTAAAGAAGCGTAAGGTTATGGTGGCGGTATGTTCGCTTGTATTGGCAGCTCTCTTTACACCTCACTGCTTCTCCATGGCGGTAGCACTCGGAATATTACTGGTGGCTTCGGTCTTCTATCCCTCTCGTGAGGTTAGGAGTATGGTGGAAAGTCCAGATGATATTTTCTCGCTTACTTCCATACCAGGACAGCTGGTCGCCAACTATTATTGAGCAACACAAAACTTTATATAAACATCATTTGAATTAAAACAAGTTGACCATGACTTCCCGGTTCCCTTGGGTCAGCGCAAACAAGAAGTATTAACATCCAAAACAATTGAAGATGAACAACAACTTATCTTATGAGGTCAGTCATGTCGTGATCACTCCGCGCTTGATCGCATTCCTCAAACAAAAGCCCAAGGGACGCTTTACTCGATTGGAGGCGTATTTCGACCTGCTGAGCAGATCCATGGTCAAAAAGCCGTTCTCGGTATTGCCCAAGGCAGCGTCAGCTGAGTTACTGGGTGAATTTGACACCACGGTTACTGAACTGGCTGCTGACTGGGCTTGGCAACGGGCTACTGTCCGTGACTTTCTGAGTGAACTTTCCGCTATCGGTCAGTTGGCAAGGGCTGACTCTTACAAAACGATGACCATTACCTTCGAGGCGTTGAAGTTTCGATGGCTTCAGGAGGAACTGGTTAAAGAGGAAGCTACGATTGAACTGCTGAAACAATCGGATAAGAAGAATGCCAAAGATCACTCATCAGCTAAAGAGACTGGCTTATTTCCAACAGATGCTGAAGGTGGCGATGCTGATGGTTCTGTTACTGGTAATGAAAAGAGTCAGATGAATGATGATGCTATCTCTGAGCTGGAAAAATCGCAGCGCATGATTTGTCGCGAACTCTATGAGGAAATATTCGCTGACATGAGCGCAACCATCAGAGAATGGGCATATACTCCCAAGGTGGAACATGCGCTGTTTAGGGCTTACTACAATCTCTGTGGCGCAGACCGTAAGCGTTGGCAGGAATACCTTGGTCGTATGCCGAAGGACAACACGCTCAGCTTGACGATTTATGGCAATGAAACGATGCGCACTACAGCGGACAAGGTCGAGTCGTACTTCATTCGTTTCGGCACAGAATTTCTGAAGGATGGTAATGAGTAACAAATAAACGCATAGTCACGCTCACAGTTGCGCTTTTGATACAGGATGACGGGTCACTTCATTCTCCCTTAGTTTAGGTGGCATATCGCTTAACAAGGACATTTACGATAGACCCCAGGTCAGGCTGGTCGGGCTCGCCCGATTGTTCAGGAATGTACTTTAGTTGGTAGCCTAATACCCCATGGTGGCAAGCCACGATGGGAGGCTGACCAGCAAGACAGCAAGCTGTGAGATAGATATAACAATAGAAGA
>JAQVBQ010000003.1:0-8171 GCA_028690215.1 Bacteroidales bacterium
CAAAAACCAAGTATGGATTAGATGATTTTAAATCAATACTATTAGAAAGTCAACAAAATAGAGATTTTACATCAAGTGCTACTTTAGTAACGAATGTGCGCCATTACGAGGCTTTGAAGCTAGCCGGGCAGGCCCTTGAAAGAGTTCTCCAAGGCATGGATGACTCCTTGCCTACCGATCTTCTGACTCAGGATATCCGTGAAGCCCTCTTCCATATTGGTGAAATCATTGGCGAGGTAAGTACGGAAGAAATTCTTGGGAACATATTCTCAAAATTCTGCATCGGTAAGTGATGTAAATTTCTATTTGAGGAGAATTAAAGTTTTTTCAAATTGAAGTGCGTTGTGCAAATCCTAATCTTTTTTTTAAATTTGCATAATCATGTCAAATTGTAAAACAAATATAAATGTATGCCATTGGCCAAATTTTGAGAGTCTTGAGAGAAGAAAGGGAAATGCAATTAAGTAATGTTCAGGAAATATCTGGTATTGAAATGACTCTATTAAGTAAAATTGAGACAGGAAAAAGACTCCCAACTATTGAACAAGTTCAGAAACTTGCTAGGATATATGACTTTGATGACAAGACTCTTCTAATTCAAAGAGAAAGCGATCAAATTCTTGTAAATGTAAAATCTCCTGATATTGCTGTAGAAGCTCTTCGAGTTGCTACAGATAAACTAAATTTTGGAGAAAAGTATCTGCAGAGATTCCAAGAGGAAATATATAGAGCACCATTAGCTTTAGAAAGTAGAAGGTATATTGGAAGTAAATCAAAATTATCTGACTGGATAATGGAGATAATTGACTCTGAAACGGAAGGGGTACAAATTTTTTGTGACATCTTCGCTGGGACAGGGACTATTGCTAATCATGCTATAAAAAAGTATGACCGTGTTATTATAAATGATTTCTTATATGCAAATCATGTTATCTATAAGGCTTTCTTTGGATCAGGAGAATGGAGTAAACAGGTAATAAGTAAGCATATAGCTTCTTATAATTCTATTGATCCAGACACTCTTGAAGATAATTTTTTTTCTATAAATTTCGGAGATAAATATTACGACTATAAAGTTTCTAAAGTAATTGGTTTCATAAGAGATGATATAGAGGCAAAAAAAAATATATTGACAGAGAAAGAGTATAATATATTATTGGCTACTCTTATTTACAATATAGACAAGATAGCTAACACTGTTGGACATTTTGAGGCATATATTAAAAAGCCTATTAAATCACAACCTCTTATTCTAAGACCAATAGATGCTTGCTCTTTTGAACATGTAGAAATATATAGAGAAGACTCTAATGAATTAGCAAAAAAAATTAGTTGTGACTTGCTATATATTGATCCTCCATACAACTCAAGGCAATATTGCAGGTTTTACCACTTATATGAAACACTTGTAAAGTGGAATAAACCTAAACTTTTCGGTGTAGCTCTTAAACCTGCTCCTGAGAATATGAGTAAATATTGTTCTATTAAGGCTGTAGATGCTTTTAGAGATTTAGTTACGAGTATTGAAACTAAGTACATTGTTGTTTCTTATAATAACACGTATAATTCTAAAAGTAACTCTTCTGAGAATAAGATTAGATTAGAAGAAATTAAGTCAATCTTAGAAGAATTGGGCGAAACAAATATATTTGACAAATCCCATAGATGCTTTAACGCTGGTAAAACAGAGTTTGATGATCATAGGGAATTATTATTCGTAACAAAAAAGCATGGGAAAAAAAATATATAGATCTCCTTTGTTTTATGTAGGAGACAAATACAAATTATTGCAAACCTTATTAGATAAGTTTCCAAATAAAATTAATAGATTTATAGAGCCGTTCGTAGGAGGCGGTTCTGTTAGTTTGAATGTTTCAGCTGAAGCATATTTATTAAATGACATTAATAATAATGTTATTAACATTCATAGAATGCTATGTGAATATGCTAATAAGGAAGATTCTTTTTTTAAACAGTGTTATCAGATAATAGATGAATATAGTTTATCATGCTCTGCGAGGAATGATATTATACCAGATAATCTAAAACGAGAATATATTAAAACATATTATGCTCAGTATAACAGGGAATCATACAGTATTTTAAAGAATAAATACAATGAAAGTGAGGATAAAAATCCATTAATTTTATATATACTTTTGATCTACGGATTCAATAGGATGCTTAGATTTAATAATAAGGGGAATTTTAACCTCCCTGTTGGTAACGTGGATTTTAACTTAAATACAAAAATGGCTCTGAAAAATTATTTTTCAATAATGAGAGAAAAGAATATTACATGGTCCTCTCTTGATTTTAGAGAATTTTTGGATGGAATCCAATGGGAAGAAGATGATTATATATACTTAGACCCTCCTTATCTTATTACTTTTAGTGAATATAATAAGCTATGGAACCAAAAGACTGAAGAGAATTTACTAAATAAGTTAGACGAACTGCATAATCGTGGATGTAAGTTTGCCATATCTAATGTAACGCATTATAAAAGTAGAATCAACCAAACATTTCTAGATTGGTCTACAGCATACAATGTTCATCTAGTGAAGAGCAACTACATTAGTTTTCATGACAACACAATTAAAAAATTTAACGAAGTTCTAGTAACTAATCATTAAGCAATATTATGAATAGTGTAAATCATGGCAAACGTTATTATAAGCAAATGGCTTTAGAGGTTGCCGTTAGGAACCCAGAAAGATATGATGGTATATTAAAAGTATTTTCTAAATTTGATGGACAAGTTCTTGATGATGAGGGCATTTTAGAAGTTTACGCTCAACTCTATATAGATGGAGTCGTAGTTACAAGAGATATTGACATTCCTAACACTTCTAAAAGAGAAGTTGAAGCGTATGTGAGAACACGATCTCATAATAATGAATGGGGATTTCCTACAGGATACCAGTCAGGTTTCACTCGCTATTTAAAAACTCTTTCTGAATTTGGATTTATTTATTCTCAGTATGGGCAACCTTTGAGATTGTCTCCAGTTGCCAAGGCCGTAGTATCAGGCAAAATTACACTATCAGAATCATTTGCATTGCAAAGTATGCGCTTTTGGAGAATGTCTCCTTACAGAAGAGTATTAAATGACTTCAATTACTTCAAGTTTATACTTGAGGTTATTCAGAAGCTCAATAATGCTAGTCATAGACTATCATATAATCAATTTATGTTATCATTATTTTCTGATGATGGCGACGTTGATAACTTTATCAATCTAATAGAAAATAATACATTAAGCAACCAAGATGATGTTTACAATATTGTGCTTTCTATGTATCATCAAGTTGACACCAACCATTCAAAAGTATGTAAGAAAAAAACCAGTTTTAATGACTATGGAAATACTGTTTTTAGAGTTTTACAGTTAACTGGATTTATTACTGTAGAATATGAAGGCATAATTCTTTTATCCATAAATTCCAACCAACAAAGACTTTTATCAAGGTTGTTAGATCAGCAATTCTCAATAAGTGAAAACGCTAAAGAAGAAGAATCACAATATTTTAATGAAATAGGTAGTTTGTCAACGCATCTATTATCAATTATTGAATCTAACAGAGATTATCAAAGAGCTTCCGTTGCAGGGTATAATACAAAATTACCAAGAATTATTGATTCTTATGGATTAACTGAAACAATGATTGCTCAATATCTCAAAGACGTTTCTGAAGGAAAAAATGACAACAATTTATTTTGGTTTTTACAAGCTCCTCTAAAGTTTGAATTCTTACTATCATTATATTTATATATATGTTTAGGTGACGAATATGAATATAAACCTAACTACATTTGTGATGAAGCTGGAATTCCATATTCTCATGCACCTGGAAATATAGGTGATATTGAGGTATTTAATCAGGAAAGATATTGGTTGATAGAGGCAACTCTAATAAAGGGAAAGATACAACAAGTTAATAATGAGACGATTAATTTGTTTAGGCATCTCGATGAAACACACCGAGGTGCTAAGTACTTGTCGTTAGTTGCTCCATTTATTCATGATGACACAGAGCTACTGATTAAGGTTGCTGCTGTTGTATCTATGTTAGAATCAAAAAGTTTGATATTTGCTAAACCATATCATACTAATAATTTCATTGAGTCAATGTCTAAAAGAATGTGCCTTAATGAAATCCGAAATTATACCAATACTTTCATTCTGGACTTAGATGAAAAATTACACAATATGAGTACTACAATTCATGCTGTGAGACATCTATGAAGGGTCTTCAACAAAATAATTTGAAAATCTAAACGTGTTAAAGGCGTTAAGAAATATAATACAGTACCGTAGAATAGTATCACCAAAATCTTTTTCAAGCTATACTTTAGCTATTTATGTATATAACAACATCAAATTATCCCATCAGAAATAATTTAATTAGTTGTCAATCATAAAGAAGTATTTGTGATTGTTTATTCTTGCTTTATAAAGACAATGATTCATTTGTACCCGAAGCTGAAAAAAACTTCCAGATCTCGTCGCATAGATCTAAATCATTCTGGCCCCAGCTGTGGGCGCCACCGATAATCTCGTAGAGCCAGACACTGTTTTTGCCACTATTGTTGTAGTATTTATGAGAGATGACTCTGTGGGAACCCGGTTTTTTTAGCGGTAGTTCGGTGGTGGACTCTTTGTCGCATCCGTTTCTCTTTACCCAGAATGATATAGCATCGGGAACGGCGATATAGGCACCCCACCCTCCTTTATTCTCAAGGTCTCCGGTCCACTCTGACACTCTGTCTTCGGTACCATGGACTTCGAACAGCGGAATGGGTCTTGTTTTCGTATACTTTTCGGGCATCCACGCCATAGTAAGCCCGGCTATAGGTGCAACAGCCTTAAAGACTTTCTGACCGCAATAAGCAAGCAGATAACACATCTCTCCTCCATTGGACATGCCTGTACAGAATGTTTTTTTTCTGCTGAATCCATACTCTCTTTGTAGTTCTTCGGCCAATGAACAAAGAAACTCCACATCATCCACCTTCATATCTGCCTGAAACGGATATCCCACATTCCAGCAATTCTTGCCCTTGCCATCTTTTGAACCCTGAGGATAGCAAACGGCAAATCCGTAACGCTTTGCAGCATCATTGAAACCTATGTTATCCAAGTTAAAGTTCCTTCCATATCCGTGCAGCACAAATATCAATGGTGCCCCTTTCTTTAACCCTTGGGGAATGTATAGTTTATACTCCCTCTCTAATCCCTGGTCGTTTATAGTGAGGGTTTTGTATAAAGAGTCCTGTAAATAGGGTACTTTTGTCTCTGCAGATAAATTGACAGTCAGCAGCAGAACAGACAGTGTGGAAAGAATTAAAATTTTAATACGGTTCATCTATTTTTCTTTTTAGTAGTGACAAAAATAGAAAATAAAATATACCTATCTTTATAGACAAAAACAAAACTATGCTTAAACTCACACGATCTGTTGCCATCGCAGCAATAATCACCTTTTCGGCTATCACTTGCCGGGCAGCCTCTGATGACAAAGCCTCAAGAGGATTGCTCGAAAGAATCATGGGAGATAAATCCGGACAATTTGTTGTTGAGATTGTTTCTTCTGATCAAGGGGCTGATTTCTTTGAAATTGAATCACTGAATAACAAAATTGTTATAAGAGGTAACAACTCTAATAGCATAGCAGTAGGACTGAATCACTATCTGAGATTCTACTGTATGACCTCTGTATCGTGGTTTGCAGACGATCCTATACAGCTTCCGGAAGTATTGCCTGCTGTTCCCCAAAAGGTTGTTGTGAAGTCGTTGTGTGAAAACAGATTCTTCCTTAACTATTGCACTTTCGGTTACACAATGCCTTGGTGGCAATGGCGCGATTGGGAGCGTTTCATTGACTGGATGGCACTCAATGGGGTCAATATGCCTCTTGCAATTACCGGACAGGAGTCGATATGGTACAGGGTGTGGAAAAAGCTGGGATTGGAGGACAATGAAATAAGGGCGTATTTTACAGGTCCGGCCCATCTTCCATGGCACAGAATGCTGAACATCGATTATTGGCAAGGACCCCTGCCCCACTCTTGGCTTGACCATCAGGAGAACCTTCAGAAACAGATTGTATCAAGGGAGAGAGAGTTGGGTATGAAGCCTGTCCTTCCTGCATTTTCGGGCCATGTTCCGTATGAACTGAAGAGATTGTATCCTAATGCCAGAATAAATAAGATGAGCCAATGGGGCGGGTTTGACACTCTATACAGAAGCAGTTTTCTGGATCCGACCGACACATTGTTCAGAATGATACAGAAAGAGTATCTTGATGAGCAGACCAAACTATACGGGACTGACCACATTTACGGAATTGATCCTTTCAACGAGATTGTACCGCCAAGCTGGGAGCCGGAATATCTTGCAAGAGTCTCAAAGACAATCTTCGAAACTCTTGAACAGGTTGATCCTAAGGCAACATGGCTACAGATGAGCTGGTTATACTATTATCAGCGTAAGGATTGGACAAACCCGAGAATAGAGGCTTTTGTAAGGGCTGTCCCTCAGGACAAAATGGTATTACTTGACTATTTCTGTGAAAGGCAGGAGGTTTGGAAACTTACTGATAAATTTTTCGGACAGCCATATATCTGGTGTTATCTGGGAAATTTTGGGGGAAATACAATGCTTGCAGGCAATATTAAAGATGTTGGGGAAAAGATTGATAATGCCATGAAAAATGGTGGCGACAATTTCTGGGGTCTAGGCTCCACTCTTGAGGGTTTTGACTGTAATCCGCTGATGTATGAGTATATATTTGACAAAGCCTGGAATCTTGGTATCTCAGATCAGGAGTGGATTGAAAAATGGGCTGACAGAAGAGCCGGAGTTGCCGACGAGAATAATTCAACAAGCTGGAGATTGCTTTACGACTCAATTTACACAGGAACATCAAAAACCGGGCACTGCTCGATGATTAACTCAAGGCCGAATGTAAACAAACAGGAGCGGTATGCCAAGATTGGCCTTACATACAATAACAAGACCCTGCTGAAGGCCTGGGGAGAGATGCTGGATTGTAATTCTATAGAGAGGAACTCTTATCAGTATGATATAGTGAATATTGGCCGTCAGGTTCTCGGTAACTACTTCAATGATCTCTGGGTACTCTATAAGGGTGCTCTTAAAGATAAGAATTACAAGGAGATGCAAAGATTGAGGGAATTAATGAGTGGTTTGATGAACGATATTGATGAATTACTCAGGACTCAATCATCTTTCCTTCTTGGAAAATGGGTTGCTGATTCAAGGGCTATGGGAGTTGACAGTAATGAGGCAGACTATTATGAAATGAATGCAAGAAACCTGCTTACAACATGGGGAGACAGAGATCAGTCGCTAAACGATTATGCAAATCGTACATGGGCAGGTTTGGTCAGCGGATACTACTTATACAGATGGGAGATTTTCTTTAACGATGCGGAGAAAGCTGTAAAATCAGGCTCTGATTTTGATTATAAGGCATATGTAGACAAAGTGGCTGATTTTGAGGTAAAATGGTGGAAAGAGTGCTCAGGAAAGTATAATGACAAACCTGAAGGTGATAGTTTCCGTATTGCAAGGAAATTTTATGATAAATACTCTAAGCTAATATGTGCTTCTTTTTCAAACAATCAAAAGATGCACTGACACTTGCGAAAAGATTCAAGGTGCAGGTCAGCAATGATGCGCAGTGTGTTAAAGGTGATTTCAACGCCTTCACCTTTCCAAGAGTGCCTGTCATTACTGACAAACAGCGTGATATACTATCCTTGTATAGTTGGGGGCTGATTCCTGATGATGGAACTGATCTCTCAATCAGGAAGTTCACTTTAAATGGGAGAATTGAGACCCTTAATACGGTTAAATCATACAGGAACTATGTGCAAAACAGATGTCTTATTATAGCTGACGGTTTTTATGAGTGGAGAGATGGTGTAGTGAAAAGTGAGAAAGTGAAGAGTGAAGAGGTAAAAGTGAAAAGTGAAAATAGAAGAGTGAAAAATCCGAAGTGTAAGTATTTGATTACGCTTCCGGATGAATTTTTGTTCGCATTTGCTGGGATATATTCTCCAAACGGGACCTTTACTCTCCTTACTACGGAGTCAAACAGCCTTATGGCAGAGATTCACAATACCAGGCAAAGAATGCCGGT